>MGYM01000075.1 GCA_001801745.1 Gammaproteobacteria bacterium RIFCSPLOWO2_02_FULL_38_11 | reverse complement strand
TTGACTTTCCCCTCATAAGGACAAACAAAAGCACAAGAAATATAAGCACGAACAGGAATCAGTAGTTTTTTCGCCTGCAATATGACTTCTTCAAAATGTTTTAAGCTTTCTGCAATAGAACAATTAATATTTTTTTTTGAAAAAGTTTCTGTGGCAGAAGCAAAGACCGCAATTTCACGTGCGCCTGCATGCACAGCATTTTTAAAACCCAGCAGATTGGGAACAAGAACAGGATAACGCACGCCTTTTTTTAATTTTATGCCTTGCAATACTTGTGTTGCATCGATCAATTGAGGAATTTTTTTTCGTGAAACAAAACTCGTCACTTCAATTACTTTTAAACCAGTCTGAGAAAGGCGATCAATAAACTCAATTTTATTTTCGGTTGAAATAATTTTTTTTTCATTCTGCAATCCATCGCGCGGCCCTACTTCAACTAATTTTACAAAGCCAGGTAGTAACATATAAGACAATCCTAATTTTCAAAAATAATGACTTCAGCTCCCTCTTCAATTTTATCTTTTAACTTATAAGCAATTTTATCAATCACACCTGCCCTAGGAGATAAAATAGAATGCTCCATTTTCATAGCCTCTAAAACAAATAGAGCTTGTCCCTTTTTTATATGATCTTTTTCATTAACTAAAATGGCTACTAGTGTACCCGGAATAGGCGCCCGAATACAATTTTCATTTTCAAATTCTTCATTTTCTGAAAATGAAGGGGTTAAGGTCAATGACGCATATTCTCCTTTGTAAAAAAGATGCAACTCTTCTTCCCTCTTTATAATATGCGCTTGAAACTCCTCACCCAGCATATCAATGCTTAATCTATTTTCTTCTGGAAAATAATCTATTTTTTCAATTTTGATTTCATTTTCAAAAGAGGGGCTCGTACAATAATACGGGGCAACACTTCTAAAATTCACTTTTAATGTGTCATGAGCATGATAAAAATAAAAAGAAACTTCTGGCTCACCATGTAATTGAAAACCCTGCAAAACTTCCCAAGGCGATACGTGCGATTTTTGAAGTGTTTTCAGTAAAAAAATGCCCGCCAAAGGCAGTAAAATATTCCAAGGCAATGAATGTGTCTGCACAAGCATTTCATGATGAAGGGGAATAAATTGAGTTGATAATTTTGCTTGTCGATAGTCTTTTGAAGAAATAATTTTTTTTAAAAAATTTCGATTTGTCGTCAAACCTATCATAAAAGTTTCATCAAGGCCTTGCATTAAATGATCGATTGCTTCATCACGCGTTTTTCCAAAAGCAATCAATTTTGCTAACAATGAATCATATTGAACACTTACAAAATCTTCTTCGCACACGCCTGTATCCACACGTAACACCGTTGGCCACCGCAAATACTGGATCTTGCCTGAAGAAGGGAAATAATCTTTATCTGGATCTTCTGCACATAACCGTGCCTCTATGGCATGTCCTTGTAGTTTAATTTTATTCTGTTGACAGGGTAACGGTTGACTCGCCGCAATCATCAATTGCCAAGCCACTAAATCTTGGCCTGTGATGAGTTCTGTAACCGGATGCTCTACCTGCAAACGCGCATTCATTTCCATAAAATAAAAAGATTCATTTTCCACAAGAAACTCTAACGTACCCACACCACGATATCCTATCGTTTGAACGATTCGAATCGCTGCTTCATATAATTTTTCCTTCAATGAATCTGAAAGATTCGGCGCAGGTGTTTCTTCTAAAATCTTTTGATATCGCCGCTGAATAGAACAATCTCGTTCAAAAAAATGAACAACATTTCCAAATTCATCCGCTGCAATTTGTATTTCGATATGACGTGGATTTTCTAAATATTTTTCGATAATGATTTTGTCATTTGAAAAACTGGCGAATGATTCACGTTTTGCAGCTTGTAATTTTTCAAAAAATTCATCTTCATGAAAAACAATTCTCATGCCTTTCCCACCACCTCCACCCGCTGCTTTAAATAAAATAGGAAATTTTATTTTTTTTGCTTCTTCTAATAATTTTTTTGGATCTTGATTGGCATCATGATAGCCAGGAAGAATGGGAATACCTAAACTTTTTATTTTTTCTTTTGCGGCGTCTTTTTGCCCCATTAGCTCAATAACATCCGAGGAAGGCCCAATAAAAATGATATTGGCTTTTTCGCAGGCTTTTGCAAAATCAGAATTCTCAGATAAAAAACCATAACCTGGATGAATAGCTTGTGCATTTGTCAATTTAGCTACAGAAATTATTTTTGGCGAATTCAAATAAGAGTCTTTTAAACTATCTCCTAAATAAACCGCCTCATCTGCAGACTTTACATGCAAAGCATCTTTATCAGCTAAAGCATAAACTGCAACCGTTTGAATCCCGATTTTTTTTGCGGTTTTAATGATGCGACAAGCAATCTCACCACGATTAGCAATAAGAATTTTTTTAAACATAATTAATGAACTCGTTGAAAGTAAGCATCCATTACTTTTTTGGTGACAATACCTGCATTTAAACTATGTTCTGTTACTGTCGCAACAGCAATTTCAGGCTTTTCTACCGGCGCAAACGCAATAAAAAGTTTATTATCTCGTAATGCTTTCGGCAACATGCGTTCATTATATTTTTCATTGTTTTTTAAACTAAATACTTGTGCCGTTCCTGTTTTTACCGCCATCGTATATTCTAAATTTTTATTGAGATAATGCGCTGTGCCACGCGGTGAAGTTATCACAGCTTGCATTGCATCATGAATTTCATTCCAGTGTTTTTGTGCCGCTTCTAAAACAATTTCTTTTCTCGGCAACGTAGAAATAAAAACACCTGACTCTAATTGCTGTGACTTTAACAAAGTCGGCGTGTACTTCACACCCCTGGCAGCCAAGATTGCAGTAGCTTGCGCAAGCTGCAAAGGGGTTGAAAGAATATAACCCTGCCCAATCACTAAATTCAAAGTATCACCGTGAAACCAAGGCATGTGATAACGTTTCTTTTTCCAAGCAGGAGAAGCCACTAATCCTGAAGCTTCTTCACTGATATCTAAATTGCTAGGTGCACCAAAACCAAAATACCACAAAGCACGATCAATTCTCTCAACCCCTAATTTCAACCCCAAATGATAAAAATACGTATCACAAGATTCGACAATCGCACGTCTTAAATTAACGATGCCATGTCCGCGACGCAACCAATCATGATAAATATGCTCATGATCACTATGTTGATAATACCCAGGATCAAAAATCGTGTCTTCTTGAGAAATAATTTTATCTTTTAATCCAACTAAAGCTAAAAACGGTTTTATCGTAGAACCAATAGAATATTGCCCTTGCAAGGCACGATTATGTAAAGGCTTTTTATCATCATTTTGAAGTTTTTCATATTGCTCATGACTAATGCCTAAAACAAATAAATTAGGATCGTAAGAAGGATGACTCACCATCGCTAACACTTGACCATTGTTAGGATCAATCGCCACCAAAGCACCGACCTCTTCTTTCAACGCTTCATAGGCAACTGATTGCAAATGGGTGTCGATACTCAAATATAAATTCTCACCTGAAACAGGGGGCTTATAAGCTAATGTTCGTACCTTGTGCCCTGAAGCATCCACCTCGATTTCTTCATAACCCACTTGACCATGTAACAAATGTTCATAATATTTTTCAATACCCAATTTTCCAATATAATCTGAAGCCGCATAATTTGAAGCATCAATCTGTTTAATTTCATTTTCATTGATACGCCCCACATACCCTATCACAGGCGAAAACAAATCACCCATCGTATAATGACGCACGAGCTTTGCTTTAATGCTAACCCCTGGCAATCGAAATTGATTTACATAAAAACGAGCAACCTCTTCTTCTGTCAATTTCAACTTAAGCTGTACCTCTTGCTTTAAACGTCGTTGCGAAAGTGATTTTAAAAATTGATTTTCTTCATTTTCAGAAATGGGAATAATGTCATTTATTTTTCTAATCAAACCTTTCATTTCAGTCAATGATCCTGGCAGCACTTCCAGGCTAAATACAGGAAGATTTTCTGCAAGCACAAGACCATTTCGATCGTAAATCAAACCTCTTTTAGGCTCGACAGGCACAAAATTAATGTGATTTTTATGCGATAAAGTCACATATAAACGATGCTGAAAAATCTGAAGCCAGAATAATCGAACTACAAGTCCTAACACCAAAATACCAATAAATACAAAAATAATAATAGAACGCCGAGCAAATAACTTTACTTCTCGCTCGGGATATTTTAACGTAATTCGTTTTTTCACTAACGCTGTTCCTTATTAATCAAAAGGAGAGTAATGAGTAAATTTAAAATCCCGCACCTCAAAACCACACTCACAGGTCCTCTACTAACACTAGAAAAAATATTTTTAGATCAACATTTTAAAATTGAAACATGGTTTCGACAACAGTTCAATGAAACATCTCCTCCTTTTTATGCTTCTGTCGATTTAAGAAACGCAGGATTTAAAATGGCGCCTGTCGACACCAATCTTTATCCTGCAGGTTTTAATAATTTAAATTTGAATTTAATGCCTTTACTAATTCAGGCAACCGCCTCAACACTTTCTCACTATTTTTCTTATTGTAATCGCCTTTTACTGATTCCTGAAAATCATACACGCAATCCTTACTATTGGGAAAATATTACTGTTTTATATGATATTTTATTTTATGCAGGATATGATGTACGCATCGCCTCTTGGGTTGCCTTGGAACAAAGCATTCACACACGTTCTTCAGGCTTAGTCCATGTTGAGTTATTACAACGAAAAGGAAACAAACTCGTCATAAATGATTTTATTCCTTGCGCTATTTTACTTAATAATGATTTGTCCGAAAATATCCCTGACATTTTAAAAGGCGTCACTCAAACCTTTATCCCCCCACTGGCACTTGGCTGGCATCAAAGAAAAAAGTCACAACATTTTAAATTATACGAAAAGGTCACTCGAAATTTCGCACAATTACTCAATATCGATCCTTGGTTGATCCATCCCTATCATGATGTTCTAAATAATATTGATTTTTCAGAGCAAGAAAATTTAAATTTACTTTCAGAAAAAGTCGCAATTATTCTGAAGAAAATTCAAAAAAAATACGAAGAATACCATATCAAACAAAAGCCTTTCGTTATCATCAAATCTGATTCAGGCACTTATGGCATGGCCATCATGAGTGTATTTCACCCTGATGATGTCAAAAACCTAAATCGCAAACAACGTAACAAAATGACAAGCTCAAAAAGCGGAACAGCCGCTTGCCATTTTTTAATTCAAGAAGGTATCTACACCCAAGAAACCTTAGGATCACATCATGCCGTGGCAGAACCTGTGATTTATATGATAGGACAACATGTTGTGGGTGGGTTTTATCGTTTTCATCAAAAAAGAACAGATCACGAAAATTTAAATACACCTGGCATGCATTTTCAAACTCTAGAAATTAGCTCAAAACCAGAATCTCAGTATCAGACAAATCGATTTTATGCTTACACTGTTATTGCACGATTAGCATTAATCGCAGCAAGCAAAGAGATAGGAGAAACAAAATGAAACTCGCCGTCCTTATCGACCCACTTGAATCCCTTCATCGTGAAAAAGACACAACGCTTGGTTTACTCCTAGCGGCTCAGAAAAATAAAATTGCTATTTTTTATATGACCCTTGAAGATATATTTCTTTACAACAACACTCCTTTTTCTTATTCGAAAAAGATACACCTAACGATGCATAAAAAAAAATGGTTTGAAATCCAAAAAACAGAAAGCCTGCCCTTAAGTTTTTTTGATTTCATTTTCATGAGAAAAGATCCACCCGTGAATTCAGCTTATATTCACGCAACACAAATTTTAGAGTTCGCCGAAAATCAAGGTGTGCGCGTCATAAACAAACCTCAAAGCTTACGTGAGTATAATGAAAAAATGATGATTCATTTTTTCGAAGATTTATATCCAGAAACACTTATCAGCGCAAGACAAGAAGACATAAAAAACTTCATAAACACAAATAAAACTATCATTTGCAAACCCTTGGATGAGATGGGTGGAAAAAATATTTTTAAAATTACTAAAACAGATTTAAACAAAAATGTAATCTTAGAAACACTTACGAATTATGGAAAACAACACATCGTTTGCCAACGTTATTTACCTGAAATCAAACATGGCGACAAACGTATTCTTATGGTCAAAGGAAAACCTTTACCCTATGCGCTCGCGCGTCTTCCTAAGGCTGGCGAAACAAGGGCAAATCTGGCTTCAGGTGGCATGGCAAAAGGCCTTAAATTATCAAAACGCGATCATGAAATTTGTGAAATCCTTTCTCCTTTCTTAAGAGAAAAAGAATTGGATTTTGTTGGCTTAGACGTCATTGGGACTTATTTAACGGAAATTAATATCACCAGCCCCACTTGCGTTCGAGAACTTGAAAAAATTTACAAAATTAATTTTTCAAAACAAATTTTAGATGCATTAATTCTCTAAAGGGGTTTAACGACAGCTAATATTACAATTAAAACTAAAAATATCACAGGAATTTCATTAAAAACACGATAAAAAATGGCTGTATGAACATTACGATTATAATAAAAATCCTTTCTTATTTTTCCGCAATAAAAATGATAAATCAATAAACCCATCACCAACGCTAATTTGATATAAAGCCATGTCGGATAAAACGAATAAAAACGCAATAATAACAATCCAAAGAAAACAGTGAAAAAAGCACTGGGCATCATAATTGCATAATAAAGTTTTTTTTCCATTATCTTAAAACGCTCGACGCTTACCCTGTCTTCTGCCATCGCGTGGTATACAAACAAACGGGGTAAATAAAATAAACCCGCAAACCATGCCACCATAGAAATAATATGAAACGCCTTCAGCCAAAGCATCATTTTTCCTTAATAAATTATCAAAAAAAATATAGTCTATTTTTCATACATTTTTAGAAATTTCAACTATATTTAAATTGTTAATTTTCATGGAGGGAAGTCATGCCTGACGAACAAGGAAAACCTCCCCTGGGATATAAAATAAAATCTCAAGACGATTTAACAATCACAAAAGATAGCATGGGGGTAGAAAAATCAAAACATACTGTTACACAAGCTCGAAAAAACCCAAAACCAGAAAAACTAGAAAACCCTGAAAAAATACAAAAAAAACGTTTTGCAAAAGAGAGCAAGCATGCTTTTGAAGCAGGTATTGCAAGTTTTTATCGTTATCTTTTAGGGCCTGATCGTGCTCCAAAAACACGAAGTATTAGAGATTTTGGCATTCTTTCCAATAAAATTCCTGGCTTTACTACTTTTACAGATGCCGCTGATGATTATTCTAATCCCTGCCATAGATTAACAACAGCACGAAATTTAGCAACAGCCGGCATGGGGAGTCTTTTGGCAGCAAATTATTTAATGCAAGAAAACGATTGCCATGCAAAAAATTTTGGATTTAACGATAAAGGTAAATTAGCCCGTATTGACTTTGATCATAGCCTTTCACCACTCAATAAATTTGAAGGTTATTTCATAGAAACAAAAGTAGCAAACAAAACTATCAAAGCTGGTCAAGAGAATGAACCACAAAAGTATGTTTTTGAAAGAATACCTGAAAA
The DNA here is from genome assembly GCA_001801745.1 of Gammaproteobacteria bacterium RIFCSPLOWO2_02_FULL_38_11. Taxonomy (GTDB): domain Bacteria; phylum Pseudomonadota; class Gammaproteobacteria; order HIGHO2-12-38-15; family HIGHO2-12-38-15; genus HIGHO2-12-38-15. Next base: position 3,554 of record MGYM01000075.1, on the reverse strand, counting down.
TGGAATCATTGAAGATTTTGAAGAATATCATCAAACTAAAGCTGTTCATTTTTGTTTTTCAACGGTCACACAAAAAGATTTATCAAATTTAGTATTGGCAGAAAGCTTTACCCCCTACAATTCCCCTTTTTTATTCGGCAGAGGTTCACGTAATCAAATTGAAAATTTTAATTTAGGTGTTGCCGTTGCTGATATTGAAGAAAATCTTGATAACAAAGAATATCAACTAGACAAATGGAAAATCTTTTTGAAAGCCTCTCTTTTAACAAAAGACATGATAGAAAACATATTACGTCCTAATATCGGTGATGAGGAACTATTAATTAAATTGCGCGATCACATCTTTGATCGATTCCAACAAGTAACAAGTTATGTACTTTCAAATCCTTCTTTTCAAAAAATTATGGAAAAATATGGAAATGAAATGATAGAACAAACAAAACAAGAAATTAATGACTATAACACCGAATTTGAAAAACCCCGCGATGCTTTCTTAAAAGTAACACCTCTTTCTAACCTGGCTCAGTATAAAGATCATGAAAACCATTTTACAAAAACTGAATTAACTGAATTAAATGCGAAATTAAAAAAACTAGAAAAAATGATTTCTGAAAAATTAAATAAATTTAATTCAAAAGATCAATCTTTTTTAGTAAAACTCAAACAAATCGATGATCTCCTAGAAAGAATAAATCAACTTTTTTACAATGGGAAAAAACCAGAAGATCTAAAATATATAAAAGAAAGCATTAAAAACCTATGTGATGGAATTAATAACTACACTACTCAATTAAAAGGAGCAATAAAATATCTCAAAAAACAAGAAAGTAAAGATGTATCAGAAAAAAAAAGAAATATCGAATTACTTGAAAATGAAGAAAAAGAAATGGATACGCTCAACAAAAAACTTACATCATTTTTATCAGAAAAACCCTTTATTGAAAGCCTAGTCGCTTCACCCTCTTTTACTTCTCACAAGCATGAACAAACTTTCAAGCTCCCTATTCCAATACGTATACTAACACCAGACTCTCCTATCAGCGAACCTCAAAAAGAAGAAAAATCTGAGGTAATCAATAAAACAGATGAACTAAAGAAAATACTTACGGAATATTTATTAGAAAAAGAAAAATCCTTACAAGACTTGCAACAGAAACAAAGCTCCCGTGCCAGCAGAAGAGATCAAGAAAGACAGAAAAATAAAATACAACTCGCAAAAGAACTTGGAGAAAAACTTTCAGACTCAATAAAAAGCGAAGATCTTGAGGATTTCCTTGGAAAACTCTCCCCCCTCGCTGAAGAGACTCATAAAGAAGATAAAGAAATCATAGAGCAGATACAAAAAAAATATCTATCTAAACCTTGAGTAAAAATGCAAGCCGCGATAAAAATGGAGCGGGTGATGGGAATCGAACCCACGCTATCAGCTTGGGAAGCTGAAGTTCTACCATTGAACTACACCCGCAGGTTAATGCGATCATTACCTGTAGTCGTCCGTGAAAAACGTCCTATCCGGATTTTTGTCATTGCGAGAAAAACACACCGCTTATTTCAAAAAAAAGGGAAATCTTTTTTGTGTTTTTCGAAGCAATCTAGAGCCGATTCTAGATTGCTTCGAAAAATGTGTGAGCCTTTTTGCTTTTTTTCAAAATCACAGGACGCATTTTTCTCGCAATGACGAAAAACGCGTTTTTCCCAATACCTCGTTAAAAAACATTTTGCAAGATTTTGAAAGAGTCTCGCGTGTTACCTTGCAAATTAGAGAACTTGGTTTTTAACTTAAACCTCTTTTTTTATCGTACCATCATACTTTTTCACGTGTGACTATTTAAAAAATCACGAATACAATATATATCCTTCAAGGCTTGCGCTTTGTCTATCGGGTTACGAAGTAAGTAAGCAGGATGGTAAGTCACAATTAAAGGAATGCCCTGCCTTGAATGAACTTTACCACGTAATTGTGCCATACTCGATTTTGTTTTTAAAAGATAATGCGCAGCAACCCGACCTAAAGCCACAATTAAGCGTGGCTTAATAGTTTGGATTTGCTTTTCTAAAAAAGGCGTGCAAGAAGAAATTTCTTCAGGCAAAGGATCTCGATTTTTAGGCGCTCGGCATTTAATGACATTCGCAATATAAACTTTATCGCGATCCAATTGAATGGCCTTTAGCATGGCATTTAATAACTGTCCTGCACGACCCACAAAGGGCAAGCCCTGCAAATCTTCATTGGCACCTGGCCCTTCACCTATGAGCATCAACGGGCTTTGAGGATTCCCCATGCCAAATACCGTTTGCGTTCGCGTCTTATGTAAGGGACATGCCACACAGGATTTAACAGCCGACTGCAACCCCTCCCAATCAAACTCGATCTCACAAGCAACAGAAGGAGAAACCATGAGAGTTCGCTTAACCCAACAAAGAATCCCTAAGGCATTTAAATAATTTAGTTTTGAATTCATAAAATTTTTTAAATTCTCAAAAATAAGAAATTGACTTTTGAATACAACTGATTCTAGAATAACTGATCCTTAAGAAAACGGAAAATGGTCATGTTTAAGAAAAGTAAAAACTTAAGCATTAAAGCACAACAACTTTTTAAAACGCCTTCTCCTGCCATTGTATTTTATAAAGATTGCGAAGGCCACTACTTAGGAAGCAATGAACAATTCGCTTCTCTTTTTAAACTATCCCCTCAAACGTTATGCGGTGCCACCGATTTTGATCTCCCCATCTTAAAAGAAGATAGTGATTTTCACAGAAAAAAAGATCTAGAAGTACAAAAAAGTCAAATACCTCTTTTCTTTTATGAAACATGTACACTTGTTTTAAATAAACAAATTGAAGTTCAAACTTTTAAAATGCCTTTCTATAACGATAACGGTGAAGTTGCAGGTATTTATGGCCTCTCCACCCCTCTGAATACTATTACTTTTAAAGATATCGCAAGCTATGCTGAAGAAGCAGGGGTTGAAAAAAAATACCTTAGTTTCATGCAAAAACAAACTGGGGGATATTTTTTGTCTCCACGCGAACTAGAATGTCTTTACTTTGTCGTTAAAGGGCTGACTGCAAAACAAATCGCAAAACACATGAACCTTTCCTTTCGAACTATTGAGTTTTATCGAGATAAAATTAAATTAAAACTAAATTGCGACTCTCGCCAATGCCTTATTCAAAAAGCACTTTCCCTCGATGCAATAAAATCATTATTGTAAAAAGAATTATTTTTTAAAATATTTCTTAAACCCTTTCCAGCACTGTGTATACTCTTTTTGAATAAAATCACAATTTAATACTTGTTTTGTAGGACGCCAAATAAAACGGCTCTCTAACATAAAGGCTAATACATCGGGTGAATGTAATACCGTGAAAATAGAAGGATCGGGGTGATCAAAACTCACGGTGTTGATCGTGTTAAATAATTTTAAATTATATTTATAAGGCGCATAATTTCCATACCAAGCCACGACGTCCAAGGGAGAATGTAATTTTAAATTATATTTATAAGGCGCATAATTTCCATACCAAGCCACGACGTCCAAGGGAGAATG
>MGYM01000074.1 GCA_001801745.1 Gammaproteobacteria bacterium RIFCSPLOWO2_02_FULL_38_11 | reverse complement strand
TTTCTTTTAAACCAGCAAAAGCACCTGCCACATTTTCACAAGAAACGAGACTAAGTGTTTCTAACTCCGGTGCCACTTTCAAAAGCGCGACTATATCCCGCGTTGTCACAATAGAATCATCTAACTCAACTTCCTTTAACCGTTCTAATACATTTTTTTCTAAACCAGAAAATACACCCTCAATATTTTTGCAAGCTCGAAGATCAAGTTTTTCTAATCCCGGCGCCGCACGCAAAAGTATCGCTATATCCTGAGTTCTCACAGCAGAACCACATAAATTAATTTCCTTTAAGTGATCTAACGCATTTCCGCTTAAACCGGAAAAAACATCTATCATATTTTTGCAATTCGAAAGAGTAAGTATTTCCAAATCAGGTGCCGCACACAAAAGCGCCGCTATATCCCGAGTTGTCGCAGAAAAATTATTCAAATAAATCTGCTTTAGGTGACCTAATTCATTTTTTTTAAAATCAGAAAAAACACCCTCAATATTTTCGCAAAATCGAAGATCAAGTCTTTCTAATTGCGGCGCCGCACGCAAAAATATCGCTATATTCTCCATATTGGAGTGAGGTGAGTTTATTTTTTTCAAAAGATCCTCTGTGGGTACTTCTCCCACCATCTTAACTCTAACGCCGATTATTTTAGATACCATCACTCTATACGTTTCTAGGTGGTTTTCTGAAAAACAAAATAACTCATTGGGGGTTAATTCTAAAAAAAACTTAAACTTATTCGTCGGAATTTGAAATTCATTTTTTTCCAAAAATCTAAAAAAAAACTCTATTTCTTTTTGACTAGAAACAACAATACAGTAGTGGGAAGCTTGGGTTTCTTGAAGCAATCGAATTAAAAGTTCAGGACACTCTAAAAAATCAGACATTAAAATTAAATCCTGCCCCTCAGCATACGGGCAAACCCACTCATTTATTGAAAAATAATCTAAAACGCATGTTTTTTTATTTGGAAGTTGATATTGTTCTAGTGCCAAGGTATTTGTTTTTTCTAGATTAAAATCAGAAATTTCTGAAGAAAAATTATCTGCAATTCTATCACCCTTCCATTCTATCAAGCCCTCATTCCTAGAAGGAATTAAAATTTTAAATCCAGCTCTTCTTGCTATTTTTAATTTTTCATAAAATTCATTTTTGTTATAATGACTACGATTTGAAAAAAATTTATCTGCGAAAATTAAAACTTTTTTTTCTTGTTCTTTTTCTTTTAATGGATTTTCTTTTACACTCACCCACGGATCGCTGCGATTAACCAAATCTAAAGGATCTTGAAGTTGCCCCGTCACCAAGGCCGTATGGACTAGATCATTTTGTTCTTTAGAAATATAGAATTTTTGAGGAAACATCGCTAAAAAACCTTAAAATTAAAAACAATAATTATAAGATAGCACTTAAAAACACGGGGGTAGCTAAATAGAAGAAATTAAAACGCTATTTAATGTTTACTTAAGAAATCAATGGTTTCATGGGCTTATTTTTAAATTCTGCCTGTAACTCGCTATGCAAATCACAGAAAAAAGTTTAATAACTCGCCCTCACAACTTGGCACAATTTATCTTGCAAATAATGATAAGCATACAACCCGCCGGTGAAATCATTTACGATAATTGAAAACACGACCATCTCCCCACTATGCCCTTCCACAAAACCAGACAAAGATGAAATCCCTTGCATCGTTCCTGTTTTTGCTTTTACTTTTCCGATGATATCGCGTGTACCCAAACGACGGCGCAAAGTCCCATTCAAACCACTGGCAGGCAAAGCTTCCACATAAAGAGATGAAATCACCGGATCACGATACGCAGCCACGAGGACACTCAATAACTGTGAGGGTGTCACAAGATTTTCTCGCGACAAACCTGAACCATCTCTGATTTGCATGCCTTCAGTATTAATCGAATTTTGTTTCAAAATCTCTCTGACCGCATCACTACTGCTTTTCCAACTGGCAGGTCGATGATAATAAAGCGCACCTACTGTTTTAAATAACGCATCTGCAATCACATTATCTGAATGCTTCATCATATCAAACACTAATTTAGATAAAGGCTCTGAGCGATGCACTGCAAGTGCTTGTAACATGCCATCAGAAGAAACAATATCTTCGTTTTTCACTTGAATGCCATAACGGCCTAACAAAGTCACCGCCGCATCTCTTCCAAAATGACTCTCAGGCGGTAAAGGCACCGTCAGGTCCACCCCTTTTTTGGAATGAGGATGCACACATCCTGTTAAAATATAATTTCCATCTAACAAAGTTTCAAATCCAACATGACAATGCCGATTACCTTTAGTCACAACCTCATTTTCAAGCGGCGATGGAATATCATAAGGCCCTTGCACACGGGCAAAAGAACCTATCTTGCTCGGTAAAATACGAAATGAAATACAATTACGATTTAATATGTCAGTCGTAATAGGCGCCGCATAACAATATTGTTGATCTGTCAATTCAGTGCCCGGTGAAACCCTCTCGCTTACAAAACGTGACGTGTCTACAAAAAATTTCCCACGGATAACATGCACGCCTTGTTCTGCTAAATCGCGAAACAAAGCATCCAAATCACTTAACTTCAAAGAAGGATCGCCCTCGTATTCCAGATAAAGATTGCCATTCAACACCCCTTGAGAAATCGTTGCAGTATTTTCCGTCATTAAACGCGTATGATAAACATACTCCATCCCCAAAAATTTTAAGGCAGCAAACGAAGTGATAACCTTCATGTTGCTGGCAGGCATAAATAATTGATTGGCCGCATTTTCATAAAGGATTTGCCCCGTTTGCAAAGATTCGACAAGCACCCCGCTCACCGCATGACGGTTCATCTCTTCGACAACACGTTGCAAACCAAGCGGCCCTGTCAAACCTTTCAAAGGATCATAGACTGCCCCCCTAGCACAATGCCTGTGTTTCCTTGCATGCTTATGATGCTTTTTTTTAGCCTCTGCATTTGAAGCCAGGCATACACAAAATAAAAAAATAAAAAAATATTTTAGCTTTCTCATTGCTTTTTCTTGCAACCTCCTATTAGTTTTGAGGTATTATACTCCCCACATCCCTCTCAAAATTACCTTTTTCTATGAAAATTATTAAATATTTTTTTCTTACTTTCATCGCATTATTAGGTGTTTCATTTGCCTGTCTTAATGCTCAAACAGTCGCAATAAATTATTACATAGGAAACATACTTTTACCTTTATCACTTTTAATTGCAACAACCCTCGTGATAGGCAGTTTTTTAGGAATTTTTGCCATGGTAAGTTTATATTTCCAACAAAAAACGCTTCTTTTTCGCCTTCAACATCGCTTAAAACTCGCTGAGAAAGAATTAACAAATCTACGTGCCATTCCTCTCAAGGAAAACGACACATGTTAGAGTTGCTATTGCTTTTATTGCCTGTTGCCGCCTCATCAGGATGGCTTGCTGCCAAACAACATTATCACAAAGAAAAAAATGCGCCTCTTCACAAACATTATTTTACAGGATTAAACTTTTTATTAAACGAGCAACCTGACAAAGCCGTCGAGGTTTTCATTAAATTACTGGAGGTCAACACAGATACGGTTGAAATGCATTTTGCGCTTGGCAATCTTTTTCGAAAAAAAGGCGAAGTAGAACGTTCCATTCGAATTCACCAAAATTTAATTGCACGACCACAACTTTCGAAAACACAACGCAGCCAAGCCTTACACGCACTTGCAAAAGACTACTTAAGTGCAGGCGTACTGGATCGTTCAGAACGTTTATTCCTAGATGCGCTTGAAGAAAACAATCATGACATAGAAAGCATGTATTACCTTCTTGATATTTATCAACAAGAAAAAAATTGGGAACAAGCTATTGAGCTTGCACAGAAAATCCAATCTTCCACCGGAAAATCAAAACACATTGAAATTGCGCATTATTATTGTGAATTGGCAGAAAAGAAAATTCAATCAAATGAATTAGGTGCAGCAAAATTATTTTTAAAACGCGCCATCAATATCGACAAAAAATCAGCACGCGCCTTACTCATCAAAGCCAAAATCGAAGATAACTTAGGGAATCACGAACAAGCCATTGAAATTTTAAAAAAAATCAAAGAAGACAATGCAGATTATTTTTCAGAGAGCATCCCTTCTTTAATAAGCTACCATCATCACCTTCAAACAGAAAAAGAACTTTATTCTTTTTTAGAAAAAAGCATTGAAAATTGCCCTCGCATTTCCAGCGCAATCGCACTCACCACCCATCTACAAACACAAGACTTTCAAAAAGCCAAGCAATTCTTAGCAGATTATCTAAAGCAACATCCCTCTTTGCGAGGCTTATTTCATCTCATTGAACTACAATTTAATATTGCTACAGCACTTGAAAAAGAAAACCTCCAACTACTTCACTTACTTTTAAAACAGCTGCTCACCAAGAGCCCCACTTATCTTTGCCATCAATGTGGTTTTAGTGGTAAAACCCTATTGTGGTTATGCCCCAGCTGTAAACAATGGAACACAACAAAACCGATCTTAGGTTTAGAGGGAGAATAATGTTTGAAAAAGCTATCGATAAGTCTCTATCCCCTTGGATGGAAAGCGATCTAGGCAAACAACTTATTCACACCATCAAACAACAACTTCATCTCTTATTACCCCATCATTTTGGGTTTTACCTCGTACAATGCGGACGCGAAGAATGCACGCATTGGCTTGACGCAAGCCCCATCCAAGAAAAAATCATCCTCAGCCATCATCCCATCGCGAATGTTTCAAAAAAAAATATTATTTATTGTGATTTTCAATCTTTGCCTTTTGATAGCAACAGCATTGATATACTTTTTTTACCTTGCATCCTTGAAACCCAAGCACAATTGCCTGCGTTATTCGAAGAATTATGGCGCGTATTATTACCTGGCGGCATGTTAATTCTATTTGGATTAAATCCTTATAGTTTACTAGGATTAAAACATCTTCTGATAAGGCATAAAAATGAATTCCCCTGGCAAGGACGATTTTTGTCTTCGCATCAAATTAAAAAATGGCTTTTACAATCTAATTACACGATCGAACACACTGATTATTTTTCTTTTCACCCCTCTCTTACACACTTGGAAAAATGCAAGCATGACTGCTATCATCGCCTCGGGGGTTTGTATCAAATCATAGCCACCAAACAAATACTTTCATTAACCTCCATCAAACCAAAATGGAGACTCCATTTAGCAGAACAATCCTTATTAAACCCCAGCTCACAATCATGAAAAAAATTTCAATTTTTACAGACGGTGCTTGTCGCGGTAATCCCGGCCCTGGAGGCTGGGGAGCTTTGCTGCGTTACAATCAACATGAAAAAAAACTCTATGGCGCAGAATCTCATACAACCAACAACCGTATGGAATTAACAGCAGCCATTAAAGCTTTAGAAAACGTTCAAGAATTTTGTCATATTGAGCTCACTACAGATTCAGAATACTTACGCAAAGGCATCACAGAATGGATACATAAATGGAAAAAAAATCAATGGAAAACAACGAACAAAGGCCTTGTAAAAAACCGTGATCTTTGGCAAACACTTGACGCGCTGGTACAACAACATAAAATCACATGGCATTGGATTAAAGGTCACAGCAACCATCCTGAAAACGACTTGGCAGATGCACTTGCAAATCAAGCTATCGATGATTTGCTAAAGTAACCTGTAACTCGCTGTGCGAATGACAGGACAAGGAGATATTTTTCACAGACGACGACGTGTAATCGAATTCAAGTGAACGTGCTTGGGTGAGGCAAGGTGAAATGAAAAATTTCGAGAAAAAGCGCAGTGTATACCAAAATACATGAGCATTTTTCGAGAAGTTTTTCATTTCAGATTGCCCACCCAATCACGTTCGGTGATGCCGTGAATAGTTACCAAGGAGATAACATGCAACAAATTGTTTTAGATACAGAAACCACGGGCTTGGATCCTAAACAAGGCCACCGTATTATTGAAATTGCTGCCGTGAAATTAATTGATCGCCAATTAACTCAAGAACATTTTCATCATTACATCAATCCTGAGCGTAATATTGATCACGGTGCACAACAAGTGCATGGCATCACAACTCATTTTTTGAAAGACAAACCCCTTTTCCGAACTATTTTTCAATCCTTTTTAGATTTTATTGATGGCGCAGAATTGATTATCCACAATGCACCTTTTGACATTGGTTTTATTAACAGTGAATTTGGACATGTGGGTTATCTTGAGAAAACCTTATTGGATCATTGTCGCGTCACCGACACTTTGAGACTGGCAAAACAACTTCACCCTGGACAACGCAATAATTTAGATGCTTTATGCGCTCGATATAGCATTGATAAATCTCAACGAAAATTACACGGCGCCTTATTAGACGCAACGCTTCTTGCGCATGTTTATTTACGCATGACGGGCGGGCAAGCTAAATTATTTGAAGATGAAAACGTTTCAGCAAATCGTGCAGTAATAAAAAACACAAAAAAGATAAAAAAAATTGAAAAAATTGATTTACCTATTATTCGCGCTAACCCAGAAGAGCTGCAATTGCATCAAGAACAATTAAGATCTATAAAAGAAAAAAGTAAAAAGTGTATGTGGGAAATAGAAGAAAAATAGTCACACGTAAAAAAGTATTTTTTATTTCAACAATTCATCATTCCACAGTCTATCTAAGAAATGTTTCCAATACATACAATGGATAGCACCCCGTTTTGTTTCAACTTCATCCTGAGAAACCAAAAAGTAATGTTTAAATATTTTTTCTTCTTGCAATGCATACAATCCCCGAAGATCGTGGGATGTTATTTTCTTACTTGCTTTTGTTTCGATTGCAATATGATCTCCTATTGTAAAATCTACTTCGTGCTGATGCTTACTCCTCCAAAAACCTAAAACATCTCTTTTACGATGATAATCTAAATAACTCCTTAACTCTAAACCAAGCCAATGTTCAAAACTCCTGCCATATAAATCTGAATTTCGATCAAGCGTTTTCGTACCCGCCAACGCATGCGTAACACCACAATCAAATAAATAAAATTTTGCAGTTGAAATAGCTTTTCTTTTTTTAGAATGACTCCAAGGCTCCAACATAAACCCCAGCAAAGTATCCTCTAAAATACTGTAATATTCTCGTACTGTAGAAACAGGCACACCTGCATCATTTGCAACACTAGAAAAATTCAGTAGAAAACCATTGTTAATAGCCGCCAACTGTAAAAACCGTGAAAATTGCGGCAATTTACGGACCAAACCTTCAGCTTGAATTTCTTCATATAAATAAGTACGCGTATAAGACTCTAATTCTTCTTCTGGATCGTCACTTGCATAAACTACAGGTAATCCTCCATACCGCAAATAGCGCTCTAATTGAAAATTTGGAATTTCATGCCTTACAAGTGGGAACAAATGTGCTATCCAAGCACGGCCTGCCAATAAATTCGCATGCCCGTATTTAAGTTTACGCGCACTACTCCCTGTCAATAAAAAACGCCATTTCTTAGATTCAATTAATCGATGAACCTCATCAAGTAGATTTGGAATTTTCTGTACTTCATCAATCACGATAATACAATTCTTTTTTTTCTTCTCTGAAAATTTAGCTTCTATTATATTCTCCAACTCCCAAGGTGAATGAGATAATTTAAAATAAAGATCTGAGTGCAGTAAGTCAATAATAATAGCTAGGTTTTTTAATTGATGATCAATAAGAAAAGTTTTTCCAGTCGCACGCGGGCCTAATAAGAAAAATGTCTTTTTCTTAAGTAATTCAACAAGATTGAGTTCACGGATATAGGCTGTCATGCTTCTTATTCTATTCGAAACAACCCGGCTAATCAACAACACTGTCGCTGTTTATCCGGATAAACAGCGACAGTGTTGTTGATTGGCCGGGTTGAAAAAAGAGCATGATCGAAAAATAAAGAAAAATGAGACGCTCTTCACGGACGATTTTTTAGATATACCCCTTACCCATGAAGATGCGAACTTCTCGTCAGTACCTCGTGAGTAGCAGTGCCCCGTCACTGAAAAATATGGCTATTTCATTTCAGATTTCCTTAACAAAGTGGTAGTATAATTCCAGACCAAATCAAGCAAGTAAAAATGATCGGGAGCCGCTTATGCCTATACTACCCTCACCCCCAAACACAGCTTCTTCTTCCTCTGTTTCCGGGATATCCATTGAGCTTATGCCTATACTACCCTCACCCCCAAACACAGCTTCTTCTTCCTCTGTTTTTGGGATATCCAGTGTTTGTTATCGAGATGCAACAGCTACGCGGGAGTATCTCAAGCAGCTAGAGAACAAACCTAAAGAACAACTCATGGCCCTCTTGACCTACCAAAATAAAGAAGGCGAGTCTGTGGGGATGATCATTGCTCGTCATCGACATGCAACAACAACGCAAGCCTATCTCCAATTGCTAGAAAATGCATTTAAAAACAAGAAACTAACGTCAGAACAATTTACCACTCTCTTGACGCAACAAAATAAAAACGATTGGTCGGTCGGGATGTTCATTGCTTTTAATCAAGACGCAACAACAACACAAGCCTATCTCCAGTTGTTAAAGAACGTGCTTGAAAACGGAAAACGGACATCAGAACAATTCACGATGCTCTTGATGCAACAAAATAAAGAAGGCGGGTCTATTGGGATGTTCATTGCTTGTCATCAAGATGCAGCGACAATACAAGCCTATCTCCAGTTGCTAAAAAAGGCGATTGAAAATGAAAAACTGACATCAGAACAATTCACGATGCTCTTGACGCAACAAAATAAAGAAGGCTGGTCTGTCGGGATGTTTATTGCTTGTCATCAAGATGCAGCGATAACACAAGCTTATCTCCAACTGCTAGAGAATCTGCTTGAAAGCGGAAAGCTGACATTAAAACAATTCACGACGCTCTTGATGCAACAAAATAAAGAAGGCTGGTCTATCGAGATGTTTATTGTTTGTTATCAAGATGCAACGACAACACAAGCCTATCTCCAGTTGCTAAAGAGGGCGATTGAAAATGAAAAACTGACATCAGAACAATTCACGACGCTCTTGACACAACAAAATAAAAACGGCTCATCTGTGGGGATGAACATTGCTCGTTATCAAGATGTAGCGACAACACAACAGTATCTCCAGTTGCTAAAGGACGCGCTTAAAAACGGAAAACTGACGTCAGAACAACTCACAACGCTCTTGACACAACAAAGTAAAAGCGGTTGGTCTGTCGGGATGTTCATTGTTGATAAAAAAGATAACGCGGCAACACAACAGTATCTCCAGTTGCTAAAAGACGTGCTTGAAAGCGGAAAACTGACATCAGAACAATTCACAACGCTCTTGACGCAACAAAATACTGACGGTTGGTCTGTCGGGATAGCCATTGCTTGTCTTCAAGATGCAACAACAACACAAGCCTATCTCCAGTTGCTAAAGAACGCGATTGAAAATGAAAAATTGACGTCAGAACAATTCACGATGCTCTTGATGCAACAAAATAAAAACGGCTCATCTATTGGGATGCACATTGCTCGTTTTCAAGATGCAGCGATAACACAACAGTATCTCCAGTTGCTAAAGGACGCGCTTGAAAACAGAAAACTGACATCAGAAGAACTCACTACTCTTTTAATGCAACAAGATAAAGAAGGTGCTTCTATCGGGATGTTCATTGCTGGTCATCAAGATGCAGCGACAACACGAGTCTATCTCCAAATGCTAGAGAATGCGCTTGAAAACGGAAAACTGACATCAAAACAACTCACGACAATATTGGTGCAAGAAAATAAAAATGGCGAATCTATCGGGATGATCATTGTTGCTAAAAAAGATAACGCGAGAACACAAGCCTATCTCCAGTTGTTAAAGAACGCGCTTGAAAACGGAAAACTGACATCAGAACAATTCAGGATGCTCTTGGTCCAACAAAATAAAGAAGGTGCTTCTATCGGGATGTTCATTGCTGGTCATCAAGATGCAGCGACAACACCAGCCTATCTCCAGTTGCTAGAGAATGCACTTAAAAAAGAAAACCTGACATCAGAACAACTGGCGATTCTCTTGACGAAACAAAATACTGATGGTTGGTCTATCGGGATGATCATTGCTTCTAATAAAGATGCGGCGACAACACGAATCTATCTCCAAATGCTAGAGAACGCGCTTGAAAACGGAAAACTAACATCAGAACAACTCACGATTCTTTTGACGCAACAAAATAACAACGGCTGGTCTGTCGGGATGTTCATTGCGCATCATCAAGATAAAACCACAGATCAGCAGTGTCAAAATTTAAAAAAAATCATTCCCCTTATAGAAAAAATAGAAAAAACTTCCTCTCTTCTCGAATCTCTTAAGCTTGAAGAAGCCATTGGAGAATTAAAAAATCTATTATTATTTAAAAATGATATCGGCATAACAGACTCACAAAAAATTTCTTTAAATAAAAAGATAAGAAATTTGATATCTGATTTTAATAGCAGGATATCTGAACAAAAAACAGCAGAATTCTTTGAATTTCTAACAAAGGTCCCCGACACTCCTCTTTTTTACATTTCGGCACTCATTTCACAATTGAACCTTTGGACCTTAGATTCCACCGCATTAAACACGGTTTTTTTAAAATTACATATGCTTCCCAAGACAAGCTTCGGTTACAAAGAAGGACAACTTGCGTTAGCAACTTATTATGTGTCCCTCTTTTCTCAAACAGAAAAAATGTTCACAGCAAGCGAATTGCTGGTATTTTTAATCCCTGCTGAACGCTGTGAACATCCCATGCTTGGTATGGGGTATAATATGTTGAGAAACTACTTTATCGAAGGAAACACCGCGGCAGTACAAGGCGCCACTTCATCTCTTGCCAGCCAGGAAGCTGCACCTGATATCATTCTAAAAAAGGTTTTAAAAAGCCTCGTTTTACTCGTATCTAATGACCTTTCTGCCTTTAGAACACTAGAAGGCGTATTAAATCAGCATAGAAAAGATAATTTACTGGATTTTTATTTAGAAAAAACGTTATTCAACGACTCTTCTGAAACCGAAAATACTTCAAATTTTTTTAAATCTTCACCTCTTTCTTTATTTCCCACAAACAAATCCAAAAAAATTCATATCACCTCAGAACAACTTCAAGAATTGGAAAGCCTGATCCCATCAAACCAACAACACAATGACGTAAAAGAATCGATCGCGGTACTCATCAATGAATTTAATAAAGGAAGCATCACAAAAGAAAAC
>MGYM01000073.1:17760-18032 GCA_001801745.1 Gammaproteobacteria bacterium RIFCSPLOWO2_02_FULL_38_11 | reverse complement strand
AGGGCAAGCCAAAGATACCCGAATCTTTTGTGGCAGCTGCATTGGGATCAAAGTTTTTCATGTGTTTTTCCATTAGATAGGTTTTTCATTATCGCCTTTTTAACTTCTTCTACAGAAATATCAAAAATCGAATGCTGGCCTATCAATAAAATAATATTATCTCTCATCGGTCTTGGCCCCGTGACACTGGGATGCGTTGAGGAAAATAAGCTTACCATGGGCACGGATGTTGTGCTTGCAACATGCATGGGCCCTGAGTCACCTGAAAGAAA
>MGYM01000073.1:6440-17669 GCA_001801745.1 Gammaproteobacteria bacterium RIFCSPLOWO2_02_FULL_38_11 | reverse complement strand
TTTCTTTTTTAAAGACTTTAGTTAATTCATAAAAATTTTCAAAAGGCCAGGTGCGAAAACTTGCAATATTTCGCTTCCAAAACTTCAAGGCACGCTTCGACGCTTTTGAACAACCCACATGACAAGCAATTAGTATTTCATTTTTATCAAATGTTGCGCCTGCTTTTTTTAATTTTTCTTCAATCGAAATAAAATCTTCCGGCTGTGGATATAAAAAATTATGATCGCTTGCTGGCAGTTTATTTTCGGGAAATAAACTGTGAATTAAATTAATTCCCACATCACGCAGATGAACAGGGTTTGGCTCACTCCCACGCCAATAAGCTCGCCCCATTTTTTCTGCAATCTCACTTTCTTTTTGCGTTGCCATAAATACAATGATATCAGTGTAATTTTCTGCAAAAACTTTCGGTTTCCTCACTGATTCAGAATAGATAATATGGTTGATATCAGGATTATTTTTTATAACTTGTGCACTGGCATCACACGTCACCAACACGTCAATTTGAGCAAAAGGACAAGTATCACGTAATAATTTTATCGCAGGCGTACCACACACAGCATCACCGACATTAGCACACTGAATGATTAAAAATTTTTTAATGTTATTCATAACTTAAGGGCCCATCTAAAAATTGCTTTTTTGCGTTATAACTTTGTTACACTCATTTTTAATCTTTATTGATCACAGGCGAATCCCACGAGCCTGTCACATGATAATGGTAGGTCGTGAGCTTCTGAACAACGGGACTTAACACTTTATCTGTTACCCAAGCAACCGCACCCACCACCGGCCCGCCCGCCACTGTTGCAATGAGTGGCAAACTCGAGGTGACATAAGGTGTGATATCTAATTGTAAATCATAATCGTGCGTCGATAAGCCTATGCGCCCACTCATTTTTACTTTTGCAACAGGACCATCGATAAAAACACCTTCTGTAACAGCCTGCCCTTGCTCTAAAGAAAAACGACCTTTTAAGGTTTTAAAATTAAATCCTTTGTCCGTTAAATCGCTAAAATTTAATTGTAAATGTTGCTGTATGCTCTGCAAACTCAGCAGCGTTAAAAGCCGTCCTAAACCAATCTTCAAACTGGCAGATTCACCCACATCGGTGAACGCTCCATTTTCAATATTTAAATCAAATTCTCCATTTAGCGTTTTCATGTTTAACCCAAACGGAGAACCCATCCATTGTAAAGAAAAATGTCCTAGCGCATTATGACTGACAACACCCGGTGTTATCCCCCAGCTTTGAAAGGTTTGCGCCAAGTCACTACTGGAAATATTTCCTGTTAATTTTGAAGTTTCTTGATTTTTTGATTTTTGCCACTCGCCCTGCCCATTCAAAACACAATCTCCCGACGTCAACGACAGCTTATCAATACTCAAACCTTCCGGAGTGGGGGTTGTAAGAAAAGCGATATGCCCTAAATCTTTATTTCCAATACGTACATTCGTGCAATCAACATCTAAGGCAGGCAATTCGCGAGGAGAAATTTTTGCATCGCTCTCGGAAACATCAGGTAAAGAAAGCGTTTCTAAACGAATCTTTACAGCATTGCTATTTTCCGTTAAATAAAATTTTCCATTCAAAAAACTATTTTGAATATCTATCACCCTTACATTATTTTCTTCTTCCAGTTGAACACGTGTATTTTCCCAATCTTTCCCACTTATATTCATTTTCCCTATCGTCAAATCAATTTTTCTTAAAAACGAAGGAAAGATTCTCTCGTTTTTATTTTCTTTTTTCGGTGTATTTTCATTAATGATTTTTCTCCACGCCTGCCAATCAAAACTGGGCATATTGCCTATGATCAATAATCCTGGACTTGAAGATAAAGTGACAGGAGGAAGATTAATCCCCAAAACACCTTTGTCGAATTTTTTATCTTTTCCAGAAAAAGAAAAAAGACCTTGTATTTCTTCTCCTCCTGTTAATTGCAAGACAAAACCTTCTGTTATCCATTTTATTTTTAAAGATAAATATTTTGAGTCCTGCTCTGTTTTACCAAACGGCGCTGGAAGATGAATGGCAAGGCCTTTTAAATCAGAGGATAATTCAAATTGGTCTGACGGCAAATTTTTATTATCATCAGCGTGATAAAAATTAAAATTTGCAATAAAATCAGAACCTCCTTTTAAATATTTTCCAAAAATAACATTTGAATCAGCATTGTTTAATAATTCAGAAGAAAATTTTCCTTTTACCGTACCGTAGCTCATACTCCAACGATCATTGTTTTTGTTTTCTATTTTAATCAATAAAGGAAAGCCACCTAACTCTCCTTCAATAAGCGGGGATGAAAAACCCTGTTCAGTAAATCTTAACTTCCCTTTTAGTTTTTCAATAAAGAGGGGTACCGCACCCAAGGTATCATCTGAAAATTTCAATGAACCATTAAATTTTATCTTTTGTTTTGAATCTGATAACGGTAAAGAAAAAGATAACTTTAAATCTAAAGGACCCCGACCTTCAAAAGCAGCCAGTCGATATTTTAACAGCGCATTCAAAGGACTTTGATGAATGAACATCAAAGCATCTTCTACTGATGTTTTTGCATTCCCACTGACATTTAATACAGCCGCCGCCGCAGGCCCCATGTAAGGAATAGAAGCCTGTAAATTAGAAAGCGTTGTTGCTGTGGCTATTTTTCCCGTGCCTTCTTTAAAAAGCATACTGCGATTATTAAAAATTAAATTCCCAGCAATTTCTGAAATTGTTGGCCAGTCTTTTTCAACATGTAATGCCACATTTTTTATAGTAGCATCCACTGTAAATTGACCTTCATGATAATCAAAAGGAAATTGTTCCAAAGGCCCATTCAATACCACTGTCGCAGAACTCTCACCCTTTCCTGGCATTACAGCTTGATCGATCCAATCAACAACTTCTGTCGACATCACCGTAAAAGGCAAATACAATGCTCTGCGATCCAAGCTGTTTAATACCCCTCCTCCCAATAAACTCATCCAACTATTCTTTTGTTTTTCATCAACGAACACGCTCAATTGCCCATAAGCAGCACCATCAACATTCACAATCCAACCTTCTCTTAATTGAATGAGAAATCCCCCGGGGCGTTTTTCCCAATTTATTTTCCCGGCGGCGCGATCCAATACAACAGTAGAACGAAATACTTTTGGAAACATCATCGATAAATTTTTACTGTCGAAATCAAAAAAACCCACATCCGGTCTTATTTGAAATTCCCCCGATAAATTGACCACACCTGGAATTTCATCGATAGGAGCAGATTTTAAATTCTCAAGCTCTCCCCCCAACAACCACGTATTTTCCTTTTTTTGGAAATAAATGTTTTTCAGAGAGCCTGACAGATTCGCCTTCTTAAACAATAAAATTTCATCATTTTCAAAATCAGAAAAAAGAGGTATCAATGAATTTAGTAAGGAAAATGAAACTTCTTTTATTTGAAATTGTTGTTGCTTGGGTGCCTGTTGATACAAAAACACGATGGGTTCATTAATTTTAATAGAATGATTGATCGAAGCTTCTTCGACTAATCCTCTTAGCTGCCAAACTTCATTATCCAAACGATTCCAAATCAATTGAATTGGTTCTAAAGTTAAAGATATTATTTTATTTTTATTTTTTAACGAGACATCCTTTCCAGAAAAATAAACTTGGGCACTATCCCATTTTTTATTTTTCCATGTCGCCCATATTTGAGTACTGAGTATTCCCTGATTGATGGTCCATCCTTCCAATGCAAAGGTTTTTATCCATGGTCCAACATCCACGTTTTCTGCGTTCAAATAGAGATTAGCTTCCATCGATTCAAAACGAAGTGTCTTTTTCAAAATTGCCACTAAATGCAGCGTGGCCAATTGTGGTTGTTTTACGCTGACTTCACCTTCGATTTGCGTTGAAAAAATTCTTGAAAAAGATTCAATTTTTTCGATATCAATAGGAATAATTTTTTGATGGGTCGTTTGAAACTGAATATGAATATCTGTCAATAAAATTTGTTTTTGTGTAGCCAACCACTTTAACCACTCATTAAATTCAGTTGCTGTCGATGTGGCATTTTGATTTAAATCCACGATTTTCCAATGCCCTAATTGATCTTGGAATAAACTGATTTTTGCACCTGAAACTTCTAACATGCCTGGAATAAATGTCCAGTGTAAAAAACTAGAAAGAAAATCAATACCAATATTTAAATGATCCATCTCAATTAAAATTTGCTTATCATCACCTAGAATAGTTACATCTTTTAAAGCAAAGAGAGGATGGAGGCCTTTCCAATAGGTCGACACAGATTGTATTTTAACGGTGTGTGAAAAACTGCGTGTAGCGATATCTTCGAAGTAATGCGTTTGCTGCACAAGATGAGCAACACCAATGCGGATAGCCAGCACAACGAATGCCAGAAAAACGATTCCTATGGCTAAAACTCTCCTTGTTTTTTTGATCATAGATTACGTTTTGATTTCCTTTCATTTTCTTTCAGAAATTTCTTTCTTAATCGAATTGTTTTTGGTGTGATTTCCACCAGCTCATCTTCCTCAATAAATTCCAAAGCCTGCTCTAATGAAAAACGTATGGGCGGTGTTAAAATAATATTTTCATCAGAACCTGCCGCGCGAATATTTGTTAATTGTTTTCCTTTTATAACATTCACAACTAAATCGTTATCGCGCGAATGAATACCGATGAGCATACCTTCATAGACATCCACTTGTGGTTCAATGATCATACGACCGCGTTCTTGAAGATTCCACAAGGCATACGCCGATGATTTTCCTGGGCCATTTGAAATAAGCACACCGTTGATACGTGGCGCAATAGCACCTTTTTTCTCAGGCGCATATTTCTCAAAGACATGATACAAAATGCCTGTACCCGAGGTAACCGTTAAAAATTCTGTACGAAACCCAAATAAACCACGGGATGTCATCAAATATTCTAAACGTACACGCCCTTTTCCATCTGGGGTCATATTGATTAAATCACCTTTTCGCGACCCCAGTCTTTCCATAACCGTGCCTTGATGCGTTTCTTCCACATCACACACCAATACCTCATAAGGTTCGCATTGCTCGCCCTCTATCATTTTAAATATCACTTCAGGGCGTGACACTGCTAATTCATAACCCTCACGCCGCATTGTTTCAAGCAAAATACCCAAATGTAATTCACCGCGTCCTGACACTTTGAATTTGTCAGGATCTTCTGTTTCTTCCACACGTAAAGCCACATTATGAATTAACTCTCGTTGCAAGCGCTCTCGCAATTGCCGGCTTGTCACAAACTTCCCTTCTTTTCCTGCAAATGGAGAATTGTTTACTTGGAATGTCATACTCATCGTGGGTTCGTCAACTTGCAATGCAGGAAGCGTTTCCACGTTTTTTGGATCACATAAGGTATCTGAAATACTTAAATTCTCGATGCCCGTGATTGCAACAATATCACCAGCATGCGCTTCTTCCACTTCAATGCGATTTAATCCCAAATAACCCATCACTTGCAAAATACGTCCTTGGCGTTTTTGATTTTCGCGATTCACAATCACAACAGGCATGTTCCTTTTCGCACACCCACGCGCAATGCGTCCTACTCCAATAGCACCCACATAGCTTGAGTAATCCAATTGACTAATTTGCATCTGAAAAGGCCCTGTTTGATCCACGAGGGGCGGCGATACTTTATCGACAATCGTCTGCAGCAAAGGCGTCATGTCTTTGGAAGGCTGGTTTAAGGCCAAGGTTGCATAACCTTCCAGAGCAGAAGCATAAACAACAGGAAAATCTAATTGTTTTTCTGTCGCGCCTAATTGAAAAAACAAATCGAAAACTTGATTTAAAACCCAATCAGGCCGTGCAGAAGGCCTGTCAATTTTATTGATTACCACGATAGGATGTAGCCCTTGCGCAAACGCCTTCATTGTTACAAAACGTGTTTGCGGCATAGGACCATCAACAGCATCCACTAACAATAAAACAGAGTCCACCATCGACAGAATACGCTCAACTTCCCCACCAAAATCAGCATGGCCGGGTGTATCAACGATGTTAATGCGGTAATCCTTCCAGCGAATAGCGGTATTTTTCGCAAGTATTGTAATACCGCGTTCTCTCTCTAAAGCATTGGAATCCATCACTCGCTCAAGGAGAGGCGCTCGCGAATCTAGCGTACCGGATTGCTGTAGGAGTCTATCGACCAGCGTCGTTTTACCATGATCGACATGCGCGATAATGGCAATATTTCGGAGATTTTCTATCATTTAAATTAACAGCTTAGAGATGTAAGTGCGAAAGTATAGCAAATTTTGCTGAAAATAAGTTATTTATTCTCTCATCCCTCACCATTTGTAAGAAGCAAGGAAAGTGTTTCTTTCATGATTTTTCTTAATAAACCCTTTGGAAGGGTTTATTAAGAAAAATCATGAAACCAAAAAGATGCATCTATACCCCTTATCCCTGAAGATGCGAAGTTACGCACAGGGACCACGTTCAGATTGCGATGATCTGATTGAGCAAAAACCGCAGTGTGTACGACTACACATGAGGATTTCTGCAAATGAAGAGCATCGCAAGATGAATGCGAGACCGAAGCGCAAGTTCGCATCTTCAGGGGTAAGGGGTAATCTACCGCTGCGTCATTAATAACAACCCTTTTCGATAACATTGATTTGCTTGTGTAGCTTCACCCATTTTTTCAAGCAATTGGGCTAAAACGCTGTAAGTTTCTGCTGAAGGTGAAAACGATAAACTTGTTTCTAAATAACTTCGTGCTTTACCCCACAAACTATTTTGAATACTCAAACGACCCAAACATAACAATAAAGCAGGATTTTCTCCATGAAGCCTCAACCACTGCTCTGCATGCGATAATTGTTTATCAATGTATTCTCCTACCACCAAACCATAAAGAGAAACCAAGTCGTCATTCCAATGTTTTTTGAGCGCTTCTTTAATTAATTGTTCTGCCATCACTTCTTTTTTCTCTTTCATTAAATGTTTTGCGTACACAATTAATAAGGAGGGCTCTTGTTGCAATTCTTTAGGGATACGCTGCCAAACAGTTTCAACCATCTCTGTCGCATGACTTTTCTCAGCTTGTTTCAGTAACCCAATGTATGTTTTTTGTTGCAAGGAATCAAACTCAAGACCAGGCAATACTTTCAATTTTTTTAATGAAGGCAACAGGGTTTCTAGATTTTCATAATCACGTAATTCAAGGTAAATGTTTTGTAATAATTTCAAAATATAAATATGTTTGGGTGAAAGCTCGTGCAATCTTCGCAATGTTGCCAAGGCCTGCTCAAGCTGATTATGATTAAATTGCAATTGCGCTTGCGTCAAACCCACGGCAATTTCAGCTGAAGGCATCGCCAAATGTGCTTTATGCAAATAATCATCTCGTCTTTCATGTTCTCCTAATTCTTGCGCGGCCCTAGCGGCTGATAAATAATTAATAAGGGGCATATCTGTATATTGCACGGCTTTTAATAAATTTTTTTCCGCTAATTTCCACTGCCCTTCTGCAAGTTCCATCAAACCACGTGATGTTCGTTCATGCGCGCGACGCAAACGTCGTTGTTGCGCCCATGTTCGAAATTGCGTTGCAACATTACCTAGGCGTATTAAAAATTGTAAAATGATATAAAACAAAATAAAAAATATAACGGTAGCAGCAATGACAAACCACAAAGGGGTCTCGATTGTCCACTGATCATAGGCAAACAACACATAGCCCGGATCATTTTGAATTTTCAAACCCAACCAAACAAATAATACCAGAACAGATAAAAATAGAATTAAGAGTTTCATCACACGCTCCCTTTAGGAGGAACAATATTTTTATTTTTCCCTGTATTTTCAGCTTCTTTTGTCACATTTTTCACAGGCATCGTTGGAACAGGAACAGAAATAGTTTCTTGTTTATTTGCAGTCATCTCAAAAATACGTTTTTGCGCTTGTGTAATAGCATTAATCGAAGCTGTTAAATCAGGCAAGGAAGGTGCAATAACATATTTTTGTAACTCTGCAATATCATGTTGAACTGCACGAGATAACAAACCATTATCCGTAAAATAACGATTCACCCAACCTGCCGCCTTACGCAAACTTTCAATATAAATAGTTTGTTGTTGATGTATTGCAGCCCACTGTGCAATCTCCAATTGCAATTCAATATTTTGTTTTAAATAAAGATATTCTTCTGGCGCCAACAAAGGTTCGATAGGTTGACCATGATGACGGATCACGATAACACGCTCCAAGGCATGCCAACTGGTCGACAATACACTCTTCCAATCTGATAAATAGGTATCAAGCTTTGTGGGTTTATTCGGTTGTTTCACGATCATTTCTGAGCGTGGCAAACTGGGCACCAAAGGAAGTTGCTCTACTTGATCAGACAACACATTTAGTTTTGTCATGATACCGGCGAGATCGATAACGGATATTGATTGCAGCGCTAATATGTTTTTTGCAAGTATTTGTCTTACTTCCAGAATCGGTGACAATGACAAGCTTGCCAAGCGTTGATCGGCTAATTTCAATAAAGCAAGTGCGCCTAGCACATCACGTTGATACGTCAAACTAAATTGCGAAAGTTGTACTAAATATTCTGCTTGCACTAAAAGACCATTTTCAACCGGCCCCACGAATTGGGCTAATCGCTGTAGCGTTTCATTCAATGCATCTAATTTATTTTCTTGATCATTTATTTTATCTTGAAAAATATGAAATGTTTGATCAACCTGAATACCCGATTTAGCTAGCTGCACTTGATTGACTTGAAAGCGATGCATGTCATTTTTTACTTCTTTAAATAAAACAAGTGTTGTGATCAACACAATCAAAGAAATAAAAACAGAAAATAAAGCAAGACGATTTTTAGGTTTTACTTCTTTTTTCATTTCTTGCGAGGAGGATAATTCTTCCATCATGTTCTCCTAAATAAAACATCGATAATAGCTTGATCGCTGGCGTCTCTTGCCAGCAAAACAGTTTTAAATCCTTGATGATGAGCGTACGCTTGGGTCTTCAAACTCGTCACCAAAAAACATTGTTGCTGTAACCAGCATTTTTCTTTTTCGCCTACCAAAGAAATCATATTTTCTAAGGCTTCTTGGCTGCTTACCACGATAGCATCAATTCTGGCCTCCTTCCATAATTTAAGCTGTTTTTCTCGTAAAATAGCAGGCATTTTACGCTCATAAACCACCGCATGCGACACACAAGCCTCTTGGGCTTCGAGGGCATTGCCAAGCAAGGGGCGTCCTCCTTTCCCACGAAAAATAATAATTTTTTTATTCTTTACGTTTTTTAATTCTTCCATTGCTAATAAGGATTCACTGCAAAATGACGTGGGAAATATTACCTTTGAGATACCTTGTGACATTAAAGCCTTTGCAGTACCTTGACCGATAGCAAAAACTTTAATATGTGTAGGCCAAGGTTTTTTTAATTTAGAAAAAGTCTTTAATACTGCGGTCGGACTAATAAAAATAGCAAAATCAAAAAAATTAAGATCTTGAAAGAGTTTTTCTAATGACGTCATCTTTCTTGGTTCAACAATTTCCAGCATAGGACATAAAATCGTATCAAAGCCTGCTGCATACATTGCTTGAGCTAATTGAGTTGCAAAAGGTTCAGGGCGTGTAATTAAAATTTTTTTTTTCATTGCAAAAGTTCACGCCCTCCTTTTTCTAATAAACTGTCTGCTAACTGTATTCCTATTTTTTTGGCCTCTTTTGCCAAACCTTGCTGCCTTCCTTTTACGATGCGTCTCCCTTCGGGTGAACCTATCAATCCCCGCAACAGTACCGTTTCGTCTTCCAATACCGCATAGGCTGCGATAGGTGAACGACATCCACCGTTTAAGTGGGCCGTAAAAGCACGCTCTGCTTCAACTTCACAAAAACTTTTGAAATCATTTAAAGGTGCAATTAAATGTTGTATCGCGTGATCGTCTATTCGACATTCTAATCCCAAAGCCCCTTGTCCAGCGGCGGGCAAACATATTTCTGGCGATAAAAAATAAAAAGGACGCCGTATATTTAAGCGCAGCAACCCTGCGGCTGCTAATATCAGCGCATCAAACATCCCGGTTTCTAATTTTTTCAAACGTGTATCCACATTACCACGCAAAGCCATGATAATGAGATCGGGTCTTAAGGATAATAGCTGACATTGTCGCCGCAAACTGGATGTCCCGACACGCGCACTTGATGCCAAAGAAGCAAGGTCATTTGCCGTATTTGAAACAAGCACATCGCGCGGATCAATACGTTTACAAATAACGGGGAGTGCTAAGCCTTCAGGAATTTGCGCGGGGATATCTTTCATAGAATGCACCGCAATATCTGCTTTTTTCTGCAAAAGCGCTTCTTCTAATTCTTTCGTGAATAAGCCTTTCCCACCCACATCATACAAAGGCGAGGGGTAGGTATCCCCTGCGCTTGTGATTTTCACGAATTCAATATTGAGAGAGGGGTGATACGATTGAAGCTGTTTTGCAACCCAGTCTGCTTGGGCTAATGCTAAGGGACTTTTTCTTGTTGCGATACGTAATGAGGCTGGAGTAGACATGAAAGACACTTCTGATGATAACAAAAGAAAAATTAAAAATATGGAGCGGGAAACGAGACTCGAACTCGCGACCCCAACCTTGGCAAGGTTGTGCTCTACCAACTGAGCTATTCCCGCGTTTTTGCATGCACGAAACCAGGCCTTCCTGGCCTTCTATTCCTACGTTTTTGTAGGAGGGTATTCTCTACGGCACCAGAAAAAGTGTCAAGGGCACACACTCAGACTGGTTCCCTCACTCGCCCATAATGATCTTCCAATCTAACAATATCATCTTCACCCAAATAAGATCCCAGCTGAACTTCAATGATTTCTAATTCAGTTTGACCCACATTCGTTAAACGATGTTTTGCTTTTTTGGGAATATAACTGGATTGATTTTCATATAATAAAAAAACATCATTATCACGCGTCACTTGCGCCTGCCCTTTCACAACCACCCAATGCTCAGAACGATGATGATGTAATTGCAAAGATAAACTTGCGCCGATTTTCAAAGTAATCCGCTTGACTTGAAAATTTTTACTAAAACATAATGTTTCATAAAAACCCCAAGGACGATACACTTTCTGATGTGTTTCTGCTTCACGTCGTTTGTTTTGCTTAAGCAGTTCAACAATGTTTTTTATTTCCTGACTTTTTTCTTTATCCGCCACCAACACCG
>MGYM01000073.1:221-6425 GCA_001801745.1 Gammaproteobacteria bacterium RIFCSPLOWO2_02_FULL_38_11 | reverse complement strand
TAATAATTTGATTTTTAACCCCCAATGTCACCACCATGCGACTTTCAGCACGCACATAAGAGCCTGTCGTGTTTTCAACAACAACATCCCCCTGTATGACATTGCCTTGTTGATCATGGTTTTGCACTTCATAAAGTGCATCCCAAGATCCCACATCACTCCATCCCGTCTCTAAAACAACAACCGCTGCGTTTCTCGTTTTTTCCATGATGGCATAATCAATTGAATCACTGGGGCAAGATGAAAATAAATCTTGATCCAAACGAATAAAATCAAGGTCACGAACTGTTTTTAACATTGTACGAGAACAAACATCCATTATGGTGGGAGAAAATAATTTCAATTCTTCTAAAAATTGCGAAGCGCGAAATAAAAACATCCCGCTATTCCAAAAATAATGACCTGAATTAAAATACTCTTTCGCAACTTGCAAACTCGGTTTTTCTACAAAAGCTTCCACCGCATAAGCTGCATTTTCATCCTCTTTTTTAATTGTTTTAATATAACCATAAGCGGTTTCTGCGCGCGTCGGCCTAATTCCAAACGTCACCAATTTTCCTTGTTCTGCCAGCATTTTCCCTTGCTTAATAGCTTCTTGGAGCAAAGATATATCTTGAATTAAATGATCCGAAGGTAAAACAAGTAATAAAGGATTTTCTGGTAAACAATGCAAAGCAGCGATGGCCGCGGCAGGCGCTGTATTCTTTCCCAGAGGTTCTAATATCAATGTCCCATCCTGCACGCCGATCAGTTGTAATTGCTCGGCCACAATAAAACGATGTTCTTGATTACAAATCACAAGGGGTGGCGCAACATCTGAAAGTCTCTGGAGACGCAATACGGTTTCTTGGAAAAGCGAATACTGACTTGTTAAGGCGAGGAATTGCTTTGGATAACTACTTCGAGAAAGTGGCCACAGGCGTGTACCTGTACCTCCTGTGAGGACTATAGGTATAATCATTCACTTCCTTACAAAAATTAATATTAAAGCGAGTTTACAATGATTGCGTGGTACTTAGTATATACCAAACCTCGATTAGAAAAAGTTGCGGAATTAAACTTAAATCGCCAGCATTTTCATACCTATCTTCCCTTCATGCAAGCGCTTCGACGTCATCGTGGCCGCTACAAAACATTGATCGAACCTTTATTTCCTCGCTATTTATTTATTGAATTAGATTCCCAAGTTGGCGACTGGAGCAAAATCCGATCTACGAAAGGTTGTATTTCCTTGGTTTGCTTTGCAAGTATTCCGGCACAAGTACCTTTGAAGCTTATCACTTATTTAAAAGCCAACGAAGAAGCTCGCATGAAAAACACGACGAACTTAACCCCTGAATTTAAAACAGGTGATAGAATTCGCGTGCTAGAAGGATTACTACAAGATTACGAAGGGATTGTGAAAGCAAAGAACAGCCAGGAGAGGATTACCTTATTACTTTCTTTAGCAGAAGGACATACAAGAGAAATTACTTTATCGGCACATCAAATTGAAAAAGTCTGATTTTATTGGGTTATTCCACTGTTTCGCGTGAGATCACTTCTCGCTCTTCCCGAGGCTTATAATCATATCGATAATAGTTCTCACTCAGATTCTTTAAAGAAGAAACTTGTTGATAATTCAATACCAAACCATCAACATCTACACCATGCATGCGCAATCGGTTAATCGCGCGCTTTACTGACTGCATATCATCTTTAGGTACCCCGACTACATACAATCTTACATCACACAAAGGTGCAATAAGCATACTGTCAGCAACCGGTAATACCGGCGGAGTATCTATGATAACTTGATCGAATCCCTCTCCTAACTTTTTCAATAGTCCTGGAAACCGATCTTGATGAAATAACTCTGTGGGTTGTTTCTTAAAATGACCCGATGAAATAAAATAAAAATTATCATAAACGGGTTGAATAATTTCTTCGGGAGCTGTAATTTTTCCTTCTAAAAATTCACTTAACCCAGGGCCCTTTGATTTAAAAAGCGCTTTTTCTAAATACCCTCTTCTCAAATCCGCATCTATAAGCAATGTTCTATTGCCTGATTCCACGAAGGTATGTGCTAAGTTTAATGAAACAAAACTTTTTCCTATTCCTGCTACACCTCCCATGATAGCAATCACATGATGCCCTTTTAAAGAGTTCATGATGCCCAAGCTCACACGCAAACTACGGAAACTCTCTGCCACGATATCATCAGGGGCTTGTTTAACAAGAATAATGGGTAAATCCCGAAATGCAGTCATACCCACCGTCTTTTTATTATTTTGCTCCATGCGTTTTTGTTTTCGACTATAAGCAATAATCGCTCTCACCGGAATAGAAAATTTTTCTTCAAGCTGTTCTGCACTCTCAACAGGTTCTCTCAAGGCATTTCTTACTAAGACATAAATAGATCCTAGAAAAACGCCCACAATAAACCCTGAAATTATTTTTCTTCGATTTTTGGTGGGTATCGGTGTCGCCGGCAGTGCTTTACCCAAGGCCACAATATCAGGCGTTAACCCTGCTTGCACGATCTCTAATTGCTGCATATTATTTAAAGTTGTTAAATATAATTTATCTTTTAATTTCATTTCTCTTTCGAGATTAAGTTGCGGTTGATAGGTGATGTAGAATTTTTTAAGTTCTTCGTCAATTAGCTTGAGTTTTTGCTTGAGCGATTTTTCTTGCGCCTGCAATGCAATCACTAAAGGATACTGTGGTGTATAAATCTGTAATAATTTTTCATATTTTTCTCGTAGCAAGCCAATGGCGTGTTCGGTATTAACATACCTCATCATCAAAAGCTGACCTACTTGACCTGAATTCAATGTGTGATGCTTAACAAGATATTGATTAATTTCGCCCTCAGTTCCTTCTATTCGCTCTTTTAACTTTGGCAATCGCGAATTTAAAAAGTCCCATGTTTTCTGGGCGTCTCTTGATTTATTTTGAATGTTAACTTTAATTAAATGATCCACCATGGCATTTAAAGCAGTTTCAACTTTTTGAGCACTCTCTCCTTTAAAAGCTATCTGCATGATCCCTGTATCCCGTGTCCCTGTGTCTAAAGGAACAGCAGAAATAAATAAATCAGAAATTAGCTCTTGCGATAACCAGAGGGGTGATTGATAAATAATTTCAAATTCCGTATCTGCTCTTGCTTGAAGCTCTTCAATATTGATCAAAAAACCAGGATATGAAGGCGAGGCAACTTCTTTACCCACCCCTCCCTCCAAAATTAAATTTCCCTTTGAAAAAAACAGCTTGAATCGCTTGTTTTTCTGCGCAATCAAATAAAATTCTCTTCCCACATATTCATCAGGCACCGTGAAATTTGTTAATTTTATTTTCTCTCCACCCCAGGCATATTTCTTTAATCCCAAAAAAGGCTTTGCCAACCCCTTCCCTTGATATCTCGTCGCCTTCCATTCTCCAAATACAGGAAAATAAAATGGTTTTGTAGAAATATGCAGTTTACTTTCTAAAACAACCGGTTCTAATATGTAACGTGTTTTTAAAAGTGTCAATTCAGCTTTGACAGGGCTTGCTCCCTTGTTTAAACCCACCGTTGATAAAAAACTTGTAGACACCCCACTACCTTTTTCGAACACTTGAATCAAGGCCGAGCTTTGATACTCTTGTGGTATGGAAAATATTTTAATATACATATAACCCACACCGATTATCCCACAAAACAAAATTAACCACTTCTGCTGATTTAATTGAGCATAAATTTTTTTAAGATCCCAATTATTCTCAACGACATACGCCGAAGAATTTAAAGCAGCATGATTTTCTTGATGTCGATTCATAAGCTGAAGTTTTTCACCAATAATAAGGTTGTAATGGGAGGTAGAATCTGATTCATTATCGTATTGAATCCCGAAAGATCAGCAGAAGAAACATATAAAATATCATTTTCTTGCAATGGAAATTGCTCCGCAATAATTAATGACTGGGGAGTGTTTGCACTTAACCAGAATACATCTGGCCTTGTATAACTCCCTCGAATTAAATAAATATGTGTTGGATCAGCTGAAGTACTCTTAATATTTCCTGCAAAACTGAGTGCTTCCATAATAGACAGCGGTTTATCTGTTAATGCTTGAAGTCCAGGGTTTCCCACCTCACCTAAAACATAAATATTTCTATGCCTAAATTTTGATACTTGCACCGTGACCTGAGGATCACGTAAATAACGAGAAAGACGCTTTGCAATATCTGTTTGTATTTCTACGAGCGTTTTCCCAGCAACATGCAATCGACCAATGTAGGGATAAAAAATAGATCCATCCGTATCCACAACGATCGGACGTCCTGTTATTGTCGATTGCGACATTGCATTATTCGCATTATTCATACTTAAAACCATAGACGCAGCTGTATAACTTCCTGTTTGAATCGTACTGAACTCCGGATGACCCCAGACAATCACATCTAAATTATCATAAGCGCCAACACAGTAAGGCTTAGGTTTCATAAGGGGCATTAACAACTGACGTCCTTGTTCTGTTGATAACATTTGGGGACTAATTTCAATAAATTTAGGCTTAACCCATTTATTATTGATTTTTTGCGGCGCTCGAATTGAAGCAGAACCTAGATAATTACTCGGTAAAAACGAAGAACACGCACTTACCATAATAGAAAATAAAAAAATAAATCCTATTTTTTTTAAACTATTCCTTGTTGACATTCAGGTATTATCCTTATTTTCCAGTGCTGCCATGCACATTGTATTTTATGAAAAACACGTTCGAATTTTTCATAAGCTTGTCCATAAGGATCTTCAATTTCTTCATCATTCCATTGTCCTAACAAAAATGTTTTACCCTTTGCTGATAAAAATTTTTTTTCGATACTTCTACAATGACTATCTGTCATTGCTAATATTAATTCATGTTGTGAGACAAGTGTAGGGTCGAGCTGACGTGCTTGATGAGCAGAAATATCTATCCCCTGTTTTAACATCACTTGTTTTGCATGTTGATCTGCGGGATAACCTACTAGCGCCGTTAGACCTGCTGAAGAAACACTAACAAGGGAAGTTTGTTTTTTTAACTCATGAAGAAACAAACCTTCCGCCATAGGACTTCGACATATATTTCCTTGGCATACCATTAAAATAGTTTTAACTAACACCTTGCTACTCCCTACAAAGCAAGAAATAATACATGAAAAATTTAAATCCGCAAATACACTATACTCGTCGTAGATGAAAATTCGGAGTTTTTTCGCTTAAAGATGGCTCAGATGAAAATATTCTTCAACCGCAAGAATCCTCATGTGCAATGGAAAAAACGGGATTTTCATCTGTTAGGACTATATACTTAATCTAGATAGAATTCTTTTTACAACATGGACGCATGTAAATGAAGATTTTGATAACAGGCGCTGCGGGTTTCATCGGCTATCATGTGAGTAAGCGTTTATTATGTGAAAGACACAGCGTTGTTGGTATCGACAATTTTAACAATGTTTATTCGGTTCAATTGAAACAAGATCGATGCCTCCTTTTAAAAAAATTTCCAGAATTTTCATTTTTTAAAATAGACATTAGCGATAGAAAAAAAATTCAATCTTTATTTCAAACACATTCTTTTGACGTTGTCATTCACCTCGCTGCTCGAACAGGCGTACGTGACTCTACAACACAACCCTATGCTTACATCGAAGACAATATTCAAGGTTTTTTAACTATTTTAGAAACTTGTCAAACACATCGAATAAAACATCTTATTTTTGCCTCTTCAAGTTCTATCTATGGCACTGCTGGCACTACTGCCCCTATTGTCCCTTTATCAGAAGAACTTCATTTTAATCAT
Organism: Gammaproteobacteria bacterium RIFCSPLOWO2_02_FULL_38_11; assembly: GCA_001801745.1. Taxonomy (GTDB): domain Bacteria; phylum Pseudomonadota; class Gammaproteobacteria; order HIGHO2-12-38-15; family HIGHO2-12-38-15; genus HIGHO2-12-38-15. The sequence goes on along the minus strand of MGYM01000073.1, from coordinate 612 downwards.
CCTCTTGCCTTTTACGGCATCACAAAGAAAACAAATGAATTGATGGCATACTCTTACGCGCATCTACATGGACTCTGCTGCACGGGATTACGTTTTTTTACTGTCTATGGCCCCTGGGGTCGTCCTGACATGGCCTTCTTTAAATTTACAAAACGTATCTTAAATAATGAACCCATCCAAATATATAATCATGGCGAAATGTACCGAGATTTTACTTATGTTGATGATATTGCTGAAAGCATTCACCTTATCACGCTTCAAACTAATGCTGATCCCTTGCCGTATCAAATTTACAACATAGGCTATGGAAAGGCGATTAAACTGCTCGACTTCGTCGAGCTTCTAGAAAATCTTCTAGGGAAAAAAGCACTTCGTCAATATGTATCAAGAC
>MGYM01000073.1:0-200 GCA_001801745.1 Gammaproteobacteria bacterium RIFCSPLOWO2_02_FULL_38_11 | reverse complement strand
CACGCGCAGATATAACAAAATTAAAAAAAGCCTTCAACTACCAACCGAACACACCTCTTGAAACTGGTTTAAAAAAATTTATTGATTGGTATCTTTGGTATTATCAAAAAATTGGTTTACCTGTTGAAAACTGAAAAATTCGCTTCTTATCTAAAAACAACTTTTACCGGTTGGACAATCAAAATTCTCGCTGGCTTATC
>MGYM01000072.1:37615-56621 GCA_001801745.1 Gammaproteobacteria bacterium RIFCSPLOWO2_02_FULL_38_11 | reverse complement strand
TCAGCAGCAATCAATTTAACGCAAACAATTTCTCAACGACCTAGCGCCATTCATGCCATTACACTTCCCATTTGCCATATCGCAGGCATGGTTGGTCAGATGATATCGACGCTACTCGTCGGCGGGAAAATAATTTTACTTCCTAAATTCGATTGCAAATCACTTATTGACGTAATTTTAAAATTTGAAGTTACACATCTGCAAATGGTGCCTGTTAACCTAGTAGAATTAATTGACTATGTCAGCAATCATCCTTGTGATTTAACAAACTTGCGTCTTGTTATGGTGGGTGGAGATAAAGTATCGGAAATATTGCAAGAGAAGTTCTTTTCTCTCAGCCATTGTTATGTAACAGAAGTCATGGGTATGACAGAATCTTTCTCTTATTGCGTCAATCTATCTCATGAAAAAACAAAAATAGGTTCCGTTGGAAAACCTGCAAAAGGCGTCATACTAGATTTAATAGATGAAAATAATCATATTATTAAAAATAATAATGAAGTAGGTGAAATAAAAATTCTGTCCCAAGCCAACATGTTAGGATATTGGGAAAAACCTGAAGAAACCAAAGCAATATTGCGTGATGGTTACGTTTATAGCGGTGATTTAGCTTACCGCGATCAAGAAGGTTTTTTTTGGTTTGTTGGCCGCAAAAAACAACTCATTATACGAGGCGGTTCTAATATCGCGCCTCAAGAAGTAGAAAATGTTTTAATTCAACATCCTCTGATTCATGAAGTTTGTGTTGTTGGTTTCCCAGATAAAAAGTTCACTCAACTTGTTTGTGCATGCATCGTATTAAAAAACAAAAAATCTTTATTCACTTTAAACGACATTCAACTTTTTTGCAAAGACCGACTGTCCAACTATAAAATTCCTGAAAAAATATTTATTTTTGAAGAATTACCGCATAATACAACTGGAAAGTTTGATCGAAAGAAGATAGAAAAAATGACGCTTTCTACAGACGATAAATAAAAAAACTCCCCTCGCCCCTTTTTTTAAAGGGGAGAGAGAATAGTGGGTATACGCGTGTGTTCATAATTCACATCATCTGTACCCCAGCATTCTCTTGAATTCATATTGTATATCGTGAATAGTTACTTTTTAGAGGTGCCCGTAAGTTTTTCTTAACAAACAGCTTCTATTATTAAATTAGAGTCCTTAATGGAATTTAATAATGAGAAACTGGCATGCGCTTATTTCAAACCTAGAAGGTCATCTGATACTAGAGCGTAGGGGTTCTGCAGATGAAGACGAGGGTGAAGAATTAGAGATCTCAAGAGAAAGTAATTTATTTGGACTGATTGATACCGATGAAGATTTAGCGGATATCCTCCAAGTTAATCCCAGCGATTTGAGTGATCCTTTTTTAATAGGAAAAAACCTTAGAATTCAAATTATTTCAGATACACCCTTCCCTGAACCTGAGGATTTTTTTCAATTTTCAACATTAATTTATGGTGAAAAACCTTATACGCGAGAGGCGTTAGTGGCAGAAGAAGACTTTCTTCAATCATTACCCCCTACGCCAGAAAAAGCAGAAGGACCTTTCAATCCATTTAACAATCTCACTGGCAATGATCTTGATTATGGAAAAATAGGCAATGCACTTTATGCTGAAACACAAGGCTCGCGCGACTTTCAAGAGGACACTTATTATTGCATTTCTCTTCCCGTAAATAGTAGCAATCGGACACTCTCAGAAGAAGATCTCGCGTACATCATGTATACCTCTATCACGGCTTTAGAAAGAGAACTTGAAAACAGCGAAAAAATAAATCACGGAAAAATCGGTAGTACTCTGACAGCAAGTTTGCAATATAACAATCATCTCGTCACAGCGAATGTGGGAGACTCGCGCACGCTTTTAATAACAGAAGATCCCGATAATAAAAATAAAAGATACCGTATAAAAGCAAGAACCTGGGATCACAAACCTGACACACCGAGGGAACTGAAAAGAATTCAGGCGGCAGGTGACATCGTTACACAAAAAGATGAAGACGTCCCTCGTCTAGGAGGTTCTTTAGCGATGGCACGCTCTATAGGTGATACAAATCTCATCGGCATCGAACATTCACCCACATTGACTTGTGATGATCTAACTCAAACTCCTGAAGGGAAAAAGCATTATTATATTTTACATTGTTGTGATGGGCTGTCTGATGCCCTATCTGATCAAGAAATTGAAAAATTTCTCAACGCACACGCCACAACATTTAACAACATACCTCAGCGATTTATGATCAACCTTATAAATTACGCAACACAATGCACTTATCTTTCCTGCGAAGAATCTGGAAATGGGCGCTCAGGCGCAGCAGATAATATCACGGTCTTACTCGTTCCAGAAAATAAAGAAGCTAATTCTGTGAAATTAAGCTTTGTGGCAGATGGCCATGGCGGCATGGCAGTTTCACGCTATATCGAACAAACATTTCCTAGGCTTGTTAAGCAAACATTAGATCAGTATCAAAAAATAGAATTTGAAAATTTATCGAATGCAACTTCTACGCAAACCTCCTCTGCCACTTCTTCTCCTCTAGAAGAAGACGAAGATTCGGCGCAATCTTCCTCAGAAAAGAGTACACAACATCGACCCCCTTCTTTTTAAAAACAGAAGAACCAAAAAACCTAGCCGCGGGTCCTGCTTCCTCTTCTTCTTCAAAAAGAGGAGACAGAACACAAACCGCAGCCATCTTTTTTAATTATTAAAACTCCTTACTTGGCCTGATGGTGTATTACCGCATTGAAAACAAGAACATGCAGATAAAAACGCAATAACGCTTATTGCCAAAATTAAATTACGCATACAAACCTCCCTGTGAAAAAAAGAAAAATACACTTGCCCACGTAGGGCATGTCCCTAAGCTTTTTTAGTATAAATCACCTCAAAATATATTTTTAAGAAGTTAGAATTTCTTACGTGAATGTCAGACAATGCCTTGCATCATAAACCCATAAAAAAACCATTTTATACGGCATATTCTCTCTTTTGGGAGTTATTTAACCATGCGTAGCAACCATAAAAAGAATTAATGAGGAAGATTGTCCACATCGCAAAAGTCGCTGCCGCCCCGGGTTGATGTTGCAACAAAGGCACCCACCACATGTAAACAGAAATAAAATTACTGCTTATCCAAACAAACCATTGTTCGGCAAAACGATTCACCATTAACAACATACCAAATAAAGAAAGTAACGTGGTTAAGGCATCAGGAAAAGGCATGCCATCATGGTAACGTGCTAAAAAATAAGAAAAAATCAAGGATAAAGCTGCAATGATGAAACCAAATAAAATTCGTGCTTTCCAGCTTAAATAATTTTTATTGACGGCTTCTTTCTGTTTATCAATGTGTTTATACCATAAGTAAAATCCAACAAATTGTAAGGGCAGATAATAACACCAGTTCAATAACATATTGCCATAGTAACGCTGTTGGTAAGCAAGATAGCCATAACACACAACGCCCAATATGCCCCAGAAAAAATTGCTGATGCGCCCTTTTGCGACTAACACAACACACAAGATATTGGCGATGGCACTCACAATACCTAAGACAGTATTACCCGGCAATATCAACGACATCAAAAAAATAAAACTCACTGAAAAAATCAACCAAACATATTCTAAAAAACGCCAGCCATAAAAATCTTTAATTAAGGTCATCATCTTTAGTCTCTACTTTTTAAAGTATCACGCACAAGGGAAATCGCTTTTTCTAAACGCTCACGATAAGTGAAAGCGTTAATACGCATGACAGGCTTCTTATCATATAGATATTTTGCTAACATTCCTTGAAATAATGTTATTGCTTTTTGACGTTGCGTTTCTTCACCACATTTGCGTAAACCATCTGAAACCCACGGCACGTTAGGTTCCAAAATTAAAATCAAATCATATTTTTCTGTTAAAGCAAACGATTGCAATACAGGATGTTCATAGCCTTGATGCAAGCAATGATAAAATTGCGTGATAAATGAATTAGTATCACAAAATAAAACACCATTATTTGCATTTTTTGCGGCAGTTTCTTCTAAACATTTTCGATGCGCTGCGATTTTGACATAATCTTCAGATGTTAAAAGAAACTCATCACCACACAATACATTTTCACAATAGCTACGTCCGTATTCCTCAACCCACGCTGTATTAAACTGTTTTGCCAGATATTTGGTAAGTGTTGTTTTTCCCGTTGATTCTACGCCGATAATACAAACACGTTTGACATAATCTTGACGTACCACAGAAGGTAAGTAACGCCAATATTCAACTAGATTTTGACGAATTTCATTTGCACTGATAGGCACGTTTGTATGATCTACATCGACAAGGATATGTTTTATTTCAGGAAAATATTCATTATAAAATTTATCGTGCGCCAGTTCACTTGAAAATAAAACATCGGGAGAATAAGGCAAGTGTTCTAATGCATTTCGAATTAACACCGAGAATGCCTGCCAGCCTTCTGGGTAACTGGAAATGGCTGTTTCATCGATAAATATAATTTTAATATGCGAGATATCTTGATACACTTGCTTTAACCAACGCAAACGATTTTTCAAAGTTAAAACTCGTTGATCACGTGCCGAAAGTGTCTTTAACCATTTCTCATCATACGAAAGAATGACAAGCACCTCTTCACATAGGGTAGAAGCGTAATTAATTAAATTAATATGCCCTAAATTGAGGGGCGCAAATTTTCCGATGATCAAACCTTTTTTAAATTGGGTAGGATATTGTTTCATTTTGAAAATCCAAAAAATAAAAATATTATAATTTTATTTTACAGTAAAAATAAAAAAATGTTGACATTAAATAGTTTTTTCATTTAGTCTGTGCCGGATTTTAATTTTTATATCATTTGAGGTAACTTAATTATGCCGAAGAAAAGAATCCCATCAGAAAAAAGAACTCTCCTGGCTACTGATAGTGACGAAGAAACCGGGGGCAGTTTTGGTCGTCAAGACATGCCTCTCCGACCTAGTTTACTTCAACGGGTTATTGCTAGCTTCAAAAGATTTCTCCGGGAAAAACGTGCCTCTCGTGAAAACGCCACACTCGTTGCTGGTCAAGAACCTGGCGATCTTTTTAGGTATATCCCCGCCCCTACTTCATCTTCTGCAATTCAAGAAGAAGAACAACCTGCCCCTCTCGCCACAAGCTCTCCTTTTACTAACGTATTGAAACGTCTTGTAGGAATACCATCTGAAAGAAGTAACACGACAGTGGTTATGAACCCTTTTCGAGAAAAAATCTTAAAAAATCTAAAAAGACACAAAGCATCCCTTGCAGCAGCGGCTGCTCACAACCTCGATGAGATAGAAGGAGAGGTTCAAGATAATCACAACAGATCTGGCGCACAACGTTTATTATAAGGGCCCAAAAAAAACCGCACAACACTAGCCTGTAATGAGTCCGCGAATCACAGGCATTCACCCTCGCATTTCAAAAATGTAATTTCTTACAAAAAAACTCCCTCTTCCCTATATCTTTTTTTCTGTTGTATTCTACAGTTAATTTACTGTCGCTTTTGTTTTTTTGAATTTTAAATTCTTGAGGAAAAATCCATGGAAGAAAAAAATAAATTATTACCGGGACACAAGGGGCAACAAGAAACTGATTTTTTTGAAAACTCGCATACCCCAGAAAACAAAAGCCTGCGCTTTTTGGCCGAAAAAGACTATATATGCACGCTTCCCAAAGAAAAAGCCAAGCAAAAAACCCCCGCTCAACGCTACAGTCAACGCTTGCGGCGTTTGAATTCGTTTTTTTAATATCAAACTGTCTCGTTTTAACCTTACTTTATCCTCTTCAATTTCAGCTCTCAGCTGTTTGATTCTTCGCTGTAATTTCATCATCCAACCCACCCTTGTTTATTTCTCTTATCGCTTGACGCGTCGCAGGAAAAAAAAGATTTCGCTTCATCCTCAACATCAAGCCCATCACTAACAACACCATACTGATCGACAATAAGGTTGCGGTAAGAAACGATGTCATCAAACTCAACTTCAAGGCCATAAGACAAACGACAACACTCGCAAGAAAACAACTTGCCGTAACAGCAAGTAATGCACACAAAAGGAAAGATAAAAAAATCAAGGCACTCAGGCTATACGCTGCAAGCCTTGCTTCAGCTCCTGCAAGATGAAAAACATCTTCGACCAACTTCACGCTCGTCTGGATAAAATCTTTTAAGAGTTTACCCAGATTTTGCATTTCCTCTTCTTTCATTTTCATTTTCATTTACGCAACAATTGCGAAAGTATCACGCCTGCAAGCACCGCAAATCCCACCGCTCTCATAGGATTTTCTTTTACATACGTTACAACCTCACCCCTCAGATCCTGGGTTTTATCACGCATATCCCACCAAGAGTCATGCAAAAAGTCTTCTGCTCTGTCTTTTGCATGATGTGCTGTTTTTGAAATTGCTTCTCTGGTCTGCGCAACGCTATCTTTGACTTCTTCCAAATTTTCTCGCCAAAGCTTATCCTTCCCATTGTGACTATGATGTCGTCCCGACGCATTTTTGTTGTACATTACTCCCTCCTTGAAAGATTAACAAAACATTAAATTAATAAAAAAATTACATGCTGTGACCTTATAAATATAGTAGAATTTCTAATTTTTTGCGGGTATGGAGTATCCATTTTCACGATTCATGAGAAAAAAACCTAACATCAAACTTGCCGTTTTTGAAAAACGGAAAATCGATCACATTCAACTTGCCTTGGATCCACAAAACCAAGCACAGCATCACAGTGGATTGGAACATATTCAATTACTGCATAACGCTTTGCCTGAAATTAATTTCGATGCCATTTCACTGACGACAAAAACATTAAATAAAACGATTAAAACCCCTTTTCTCGTTAGCTCTATGACCGCCGGGCATATACGTGCAAACAAAATCAATCAACGCTTGGCAAAGGCGTGCGAATTACGAGGCTGGGCGATGGGCGTGGGTTCACAACGACGCGAACTCATTGCGCCTCAGGAAAAAGCAAGCTGGGCAAGCTTACGACGTTTAGCACCGCATATTCTTTTATTTGGAAATATTGGATTAAGCCAACTGATACGTTCTAAAACCACTGATATTCAACGCTTAGTTGATGCGCTAGAAGCCGATGCCATGATCATTCACTGCAATCCTCTGCAAGAATGCTTACAGCCTGAAGGGACGCCTTTCTTCAAAGGAGGCATCGCCGCAATAAAAAAATTATGTAAAACATTAAGTGTCCCTGTCATCGTAAAAGAAACAGGTTGTGGTTTTTCTGCAAATACGCTCCGGCAATTAAATGAACTTCCTATTGCTGCCGTGGATATCAGTGGATTGGGAGGAACGCATTGGGGACGTATAGAAGGTGCTCGCTCACCCCATCAGCATACCCTAGCCAAATCAGCAAAAACCTTTCATGATTGGGGCATCAGTACCGTGGATGCTATGCACGCTGCAATTGAGGTGAAGCCCCATTATGAAATTTGGGCATCTGGCGGTATACGTTCTGGATTAGATGCAGCAAAATTGATTGCGATGGGAGCTGTCTTAGTGGGTTATGCAAAACCTCTTCTGGCTGCGGCACTTAAGGGATTAAACGAGTTACTCGCTTTAATGGACACTTACGAGTACGAACTTAAAATTGCTCTGTTCTGTACCGGTAACACCACCATTAAACGATTTAAGGAGAGTCATGTATGGCGCTTAAAAACGATGTAGGACATCTATTTCAAGGCTTTTCCAAATTAAACCGAGCAGAGCGATTAAGTCGTTTAGTTGATATGGGTGCACTGACCCAAGAAGAAGTAAAACTATTATCGCAATATCAAGGTCTTTCTCCTACATTGGCAGAACAATTTATTGAAAATGTTATCGGTTATTTTCAATTACCTTTAGGGGTTGCAACCAATTTTCGCATTGATAAAAAAGATTATGTCGTCCCCATGGCAGTTGAAGAAACGTCGATCATCGCCGCTGTATCTAAAAACGCAAAATGGATTCGTGAATCCGGTGAAATCACTACTGAAATTATTGGCGAAAATTATATTGGCCAAATTCAATTTGCTAAAATTTGCAATTTTGAAAAGTTCGAAGCAATTATCAATACGAATAAAACGTATTTAATTAATCGTGCTAACACAGAAGTAGCAAGCAACATGCTAAAACGCGGAGGCGGCGTTAAAGATATTCTCGTGCGGAAAATCTCACGGCCTGAGGGAGGCACGATGGCGGTGTTACATGTCATGGTCAACACCTGTGATGCCATGGGCGCAAATTTAATTACACAAATTTGTGAATTTCTCAAACGCCCCTTGGAAGAATTAACACAAGAAACCGTTACCATGTGCATTCTTTCTAACTTATGCGACAGTAAACTCACGCGCGCCAAAGTCATCATCCATGATGTAGAAAAAAAATTAGGAGAAGGTATTGCAGAAGCTTCCTTCTTTGCATCGGCTGATCCTTACCGAGCAGCAACAAACAACAAAGGTATTTTAAATGGCATGGATCCCGTTTTAATTGCAACGGGAAATGATTGGCGTGCTGTTGAAGCAGGCGTACATGCCTATGCTGCACGTCATGGCCATTACAGCTCTATTTCTCACTGGGAAATGCAAAATACTGACTTAATAGGTTACTTAGAAGCACCCATTATGCTAGGCATCATTGGCGGTGTCACACGCTTACATCCCACCGCAAAAATTTGTTTGAATATTTTAAATGTCACCAGCGCCGATGAACTGGCACGTATTGTCGCGGCTGTCGGTTTAGTGCAAAACCTCGGCGCAATTCGCGCATTAACAACATTTGGCTTCATTGAAGGACACATGAAATTACACATTTCTAATTTAACCTTAGAAGCCGGGGCAAAAGGACGTGAAATTCCACTTGTCAAAAAACGTCTTGAAGAAATTTTATTTTTACGAAAACGTATTACGCTCAGTAATGCCATTGAAGTTTTGCGTGAATTACGCAACAAAGCCTTAGGGCGTGTTGACAATTCGCTAGCTTGAACCGAAACGCCTTGACTTTTAAGCATCGCAGCGGAACATATTATGAGTGAAACCAAATTGTGATTAAATTTTCTATTCCTGCAAAACATTTTATTTTAGGCGAATATGCCGTACTGGAGCAGGGGCCTGCTTTACTTTTCATGCACGAACCACGCTTCATGCTCATCGCCTCTCAAGGTATTCCTCAGCTCACAGGCATCCATCCCAAAAGTCCTGCCGGCCGTTTTTATCAAGAAAATTTTTCTTTGTTTGAATCACATCAACTTTCTTTTATCGACCCTTATCAAAACATTGGTGGTCTAGGGGCTTCTAGCGCGCAATTTATTTTAATGTATGCGCTCTACCAACACTTATTAAATCAACCTTTTTCACTTGAAACCTTATTTCAAACCTATCAAAGCTTTGCTTATTCAGGCATCGGTTATCCTCCCAGTGGTTCTGATGTTGTTGCACAAACCGTTGGAGGCTTACTAGCATGGATCGCCCAAAAAAAAGAAGTGACTCAATTCAATTGGCCCTTTGAAACAAGTCTTTCTTTTCATTTTGTACATACAGGCTATAAAGTAAAAACACACGAACATCTACAAACACTTCAGCTCGACTTCTCATTAGAAACATTAAAAAAAATAGTACATACTTCCCTGCAAGCATTACAAGACAAAAACTCTGTTACTTTTTGCGATACCATCAATGATTATGCGCATCATCTTGATAAACATCATTTAACAACTAAAAACACCCGCGCATTACTGAATATTTTACTTTGCTTGCCGGGTGTTAAAGCCGCGAAAGGTTGTGGCGCACTGGGGAATGACGTTCTTTTTGTTTTAACTGAAAAAGAAAATGAAACTGCTTTTAAAAAATGGCTCACAAACAATAATCTGCGTTACTTAAGCAATCAAAATAATATTTCCCCTGGATTACTGCTTGAACCTGAAACCGAAACCACAAAAGAAACATAACATAGGACTTCTTGCAAAACCCATGCAATACAGAAACAAAGAAAAAGACGCAGCTGTCGAAAGAACGATGAGATGGTCTGCCAGCGCCCCTGCGAATATTGCGCTTATTAAATATATGGGGAAAAAAGATTTTTCTAAAAACATCCCCAGCAATCCTTCCCTCTCTTACACCTTAAATCATTTGCGTAGTTTCGTCGAAATCGAAGTTTCAACAGAAAACGAAGATCGTTGGGAAAAACACCCTCAACTATCCTCGGCGTCACTTTCTGAAAAAGAACAAGCACGGTTTTTATCTCATTTTTCTTTTTTAAAAAATTTTTTCAATTACACTGGATTTTTTTATTTACGCTCAGCAAATAATTTTCCTGCATCCTGTGGTTTAGCCAGTTCCGCATCGAGTTTTGCTGCACTGACGCTGTGTGCTGTCACTGCTTTTTGTGAACTACAAAACAAACCTCTCTTGTCAAGAAAAGACATAAGCCAGCTTGCACGACTTGGTTCGGGGTCAGCTTGCCGCTCCTTCTTTTCTCCTTTTGCATTATGGGAAACAGACTATGCGGAAAACATCGATTTGCCTTATCAAGATTTAAAGCATAGGGTTTTACTCATCACGAGGAAAAATAAAAAAATCACTTCCAGTCAAGCACATCAAACGGTGCTGACGAGTTTATCCTTCACTGGCCGCCCCGAACGCGCACAAACACGACTTCAACTTCTCATTAACGCATTACAAAAACAAGATTGGAAAGCAGCATTTGAATTAGTGTGGCAAGAATTTTGGGATATGCATTGCCTGTTTGAAACAGCACATCCTCCTTTCAGCTACCTTCTTCCAGAATCATTGCTTGCTTTAAACATTTTACGTGATTTTTGGGAAAAAGAAGGCGACGGCCCACTTGTCACCATGGACGCGGGCCCCAATATTCATTTATTATTTCGACCTGACCAAAAAAACATTTACCAAGATCTTACAAAAAAGCTAAGTAAATCATTTCAACTTTTTGCACCCAATGAATTTTAAAACACACTGTCATGGGAAGTGGATACTGGCCGGTGAACACGCTGTTCTTCGAGGCGCCCCTGCGATTTTATTCCCTCTCTCTTGTTGCCAACTGAACCTTGAATACCTCGCCTCAAACACACCGTGGCAAATTCAATTGTCCGGCAATTTGAATGAGACGCATCTTCCGCTGATTCAACAAGTACTCCAACATGCCTTTGAACTTTCAAAAAAAACACCGCCCTCTCGGGGCACACTCTGCATTGAGAATCATATCCCCACAGGATCAGGCTTAGGTGCCTCTGCGGCTTTATGTACAGCCATCGCAAAATGGTTTATGCATGCCACTTGGATCCTTGAAAATAATTTACTGGAGTTTGGTCGTCAGCTTGAAAATTTGTTTCATGGTGAAAGCTCAGGCGCGGACATTGCTGTCAGCGCACTCAATCAAAGTATTTATTTCATCAGACATGAAACACCCCATCCTTTCACCTTCACCTGGCAACCGCATTGGTATTTATCTTATTGTGGAGAACAAAGCACGACGTCTGATTGCTTAAAGCAAGTCGATCTCCTTTGGAAAAAAAATCCCGACCAAGCTCAATTGACAGATACGTTAATGAAAGACAGTGTTCTGCTTGCAAAACATGCTTTAGGTTTGAATTCAAAATCAGGCATTTTTATTTTAAAAGAAGCCATTGAACAAAGCTACCAAGCTTTCAGACAATGGGATTTAATAACACCCAAGCTCATGCAACACATGGACACCCTCATCAAAGCGGGCGCGCTGGCTGTCAAACCCACCGGTTCAGGAAAAGGAGGATTTGTATTAAGCTTATGGACACAAGATGCAAAACCTTCTTTTGAAACGCGAGATTATTATGAACTTTGAATCACTTTTAAAAGAGCTGAATGCCCTCATTGAGACAACAGAAAAAGGGGGCTTAAATTTAGAAGACGCGCTGAAAAATTTTGAAAGAGGCATTCAATTAACACGAGAATGTCAAGCCGCTTTAAAAGCGGCAGAACAAAAAGTTCAAATTCTCATTGAAGAAAATGGTTTTCAAAAACTTGAATCTTTCGATGAAAACGATGAACCTTAAGTTTTACCCCGATCACATCAATGCTGTTCTGCTTGCAAGCTTACCCGAAGCGCATCAACATATTTTTCACAAAGCCATGCACTACTGTGTTTTCAATGGTGGCAAACGTTTAAGGCCGCTTTTTATTTATCTCACGGGAGAAGTGCTGGGGCTTTCTTTAGCTCAACTGGATCCGCTGGCATGTGCCATTGAATTGATACACTGTTATTCTCTGGTACACGATGATTTACCGGCCATGGACAACGCGCCTCTTCGTCGAGGCAAACCCAGCTGTCACAAAAAGTATGATGAAGCCACTGCCATTCTTGCAGGCGATGCTTTATTCACTTTGGCTTTTGAAGTCATTGCACGAGCAGAAGCGCTCACCGACACTCAAAAAATCAAAACCATTCAAATTTTAACGGCCTGTAGCGGCGCCCAAGGCATGGTCAAAGGTCAGATACTGGATTTACAAAACACGAATATCAGCTTATCACCGGAATCACTCATGGAATTATATTCCTTAAAAACGGGTCAATTATTAATGGCCTGCGTCAAACTTCCGGCTCTCATTAAAAACTTAAGTTCAGAAGAAGAAAACAATCTTTTTGAGTTTGCAAGACACCTTGGCCTTGGCTACCAAATTCAAGATGATTTATTAGATATTGAAAGTGACACTTCACAATTAGGAAAAACCGCGGGCATTGATCAAAAAAATTTAAAAAAAACATTTCCTATGGTGATAGGCATACTGGAGTCAAAACAAAAATTACAGGAATTACAAACACGCGCCCTTCATTGTTTAAACACACTGCCCTTTGACACAAGGCCTTTGAAACATTTCACGCATTGCATCTTCAATCGCAAAACATAAAAAACCCCCCTCTCCCCTTTTTTTAAAGGGGAGAGGGTGCCCATAAGGGCGGGTGAGGGGTTTTAAAAATAAAGAAATAAGAAACCGCTTAATAAAACATTACGTTTTTCATGAAATGGTCTCACTCGGGGCATGACAGTATCGCAGCTTGTACCACAACAAGCCTTCATATTCATAAAACGCTGCTGAACTGACAAAGAAAGCAAACGAGCTAGGTATCCAATCACGCACAGGATAAAGGGGGTGTTGCAATTGAATAAAGCGTGTCGGCGCAGGAATGACTTCTATTTCTGGATTTTGAAAAACATCCACTGCTCGTTTCATATGAAGACTTTCATTCACAAGATATATTTTTTTAATATGATATTTTTTTAAAATCATCAAGGAATTTCTTGCATTTTCCCAGGTATTTTTACTTTTATTTTCTTCCCAGGTGACAGGCACGCCAAAATCTCTCAACATCACCCGGCTCATCGTTTGCGTTTTTGCTTCAAATCGTAAAAAATCGGTGTTTCCTGAAGCAAGCACGGGTAATCCCGTTTTTTTCGCCAAAAAAGCCGCGTAACGTAAACGTACTAAGGTATCCAAGTCCACATCTTCTTTTTCCCCAAACTCATTTAGGCCGCGTGTACTTCCTCCCCCCAGAACAACGATCGCCGTCTGAGGTTCATATTTAATTTGCCGCTCAGGGAGTAATTTAAATTTAAGCAAGGGCTGAATAAAAAGCCTTACAGTTACAGGTAAACTCAAAAAAAGAAGCAATGATAAGGTAAAAACAAGGATTTTTAAGGCACGTATTCGGTGTTTCCAATTTAAAATAACCAGGAGCAGACAAGCACACAACAACGCCACCGGCGACAACAAAGGTTTTAGGCTCACAAACACAGTTCTTTCCTTGAAATATATACCGCTTACCTATGAAGATGCGAAGTTAGGATACATCCCAGTTTAATTAAACTACCCTTCAAAACACGAGGAGTATATAATGCCCCTCATTGAGGCAAAAGGAGATTTTAATTATGTCAGAAAACATTACCGTCATCCGTCGTCGTGAAAGTGTCCTCGCGAACAACGCTGTTTTGCGTAACACTTATTTATTATTAAGCCTCACTTTATTATTCAGCGCGCTCACCGCAACCCTGGCTATGCTCAACAATGCCCCGCCGATCAACCCTTTTATCACTTTAATCGGTTATTTTGGTTTATTATTTTTGACGACACGCTTACGTAATAGCCCTTGGGGGTTGGTATCGATTTTTGCCTTAACAGGTTTTATGGGTTACACCTTAGGCCCCATTTTAAATATTTACATGCAACACGTACATAACGGCCATCAAATTGTTGTCACAAGTTTAGGCGCCACAGGATCTATTTTTCTAAGCTTATCCGCCATTGCTTTAATCACGAAAAAAGATTTTAGCTTCATGGGTGGGTTTTTGGCGATCGGTGTTTTGGTGGCGTTCTTTATCAGTTTAGCGGCTGTTTTATTCCACTTACCTGCGGCCATGTTAGCGGCTTCTGCCATGTTTATTTTCTTATGTTCTGGCATCATCTTATTTAAAACGAGTCAAATCATTCATGGTGGCGAAACCAACTATATCATGGCAACCATTGATCTCTATGTTTCACTTTATAATATTTTTATTAGCCTTTTAAGTTTACTAGGTGGTTCCAATAGTCGAGATTAATTCCTCTTCTCCTCTTTCTTTCAAAAAAGAGGCGGGCATTGTGTTTCTGATTGAAACACCCAACACAGAAAAAGCATACGCACTTGTTTCACAACACCAAAAAGCTATCGCCTGTGTTTTTTTTTATGGCCAAGGTGTTTTAAGCTGCACTTCTCCTGCATGGCAAACCTTCGCTACGACGCTTTTAGTTTGTAGCAAAAGCGCAGAGCATTATAAAATTGACACACATTTTCTGGCTGGTTTACCCACATTTGTAGCCTACGCACTTCAAGCAGAACAAGTTATCCAAATCAAATGAACAAGTCCTTTTTGATTCTGTTTCAATCAAATGATAACGATGAAATACAACGCGGCATCGACATGGCTTTGGCTATTTGCACCTATGAACCTCCCTTATCATTATGTTTTGAAGAAAACGCCTGGGTTCATTTAATAAAAAACAAAGAAATTGAAACAGACATCCAAAAACAATTAAAAGCCCTACCAAGCTGGTATGATATTCACTCTATTTATGCCATAACTAAAAATAATTTAATTGAAGAAGATTTTATTTTTCCCTTAAAATTATTAAATAAAATTGAAATTAAAAATCTAATAAAAAACCATGACATCGTACTGAGTTACTAACATGCACTTCTCATTAACAGAAGAAGGTTACTTAAAGAATAAAAATGATTGGAATAAAAATTTTTCCATCCTGGCGGCGGAAGCTGAAAATATTATGCTAAGCCCTGAGCATTGGCAGATAATTCATTTTTTTCAACATTTTTATGAAGCTCACCATCTTACACCTTCCATGCGCATTCTGATAAAATACCTCCGCACTGAGTGGCCCGCTGAAAAAGCCAACAGTGCTTACGTGCAAGGTTTATTTCCAAAAAGCGTGATGTTACAAGCAAGCCTCCTAGCGGGCTTACCCAAACCATCGCACTGTCTTTAAAAAGGGGATGCTATGAAAATTGCGACTGTCAGTTACAACGATAAAACGGCAGCAAAAGATCTAACGGATTCTTTGCATTACACCGGTTTTGCCGTACTCTCCCACCATCCGATTGAGCCCCGCTTGATTGATGATGTCTATGAAGAATGGCGACAATTTTTTAAAAATGAACAACGCTTTAACTATTTATTTAATCGTGAAACCCATGAAGGCTATGTTCCTTTATCTTTATCAGAAACAGCGAAAGGATATGATAAAAAAGACATTAAAGAATTTTATCATTTATATTCTTGGGGACGTTACCCTACGATGTTAAGTGACAAATCACGTATTCTTGCCCAACAACTGACAGAACTCGCCTCTTTCCTCTTAGGATGGATTGAACGATACACACCTGTGGAAATTTCAAAACGATTTTCTGAACCTTTAAGTGGTATGTTGAAAGGCAGCACGCGTAATTTATTTCGTATTTTACGTTATCCCCCGTTAACGGGCGAAGAACAAGCGGGCGCATTACGTGCCGCACCGCATGAAGACATTAATTTAATTACACTCTTACCCACGGCAACAGAACCTGGATTACAAGCCAAAGATAATCATGGCGTTTGGCATAATGTTCCCTGTGATCACGGCATGATCATCATCAATGTGGGCGATATGTTAGAAGAATGTTCTCAAGGTTGGTATCAGTCGACCACACATCAGGTGATGAATCCCAGCGATGAGCATGCCACACAAGAAAGATTATCCATGCCTTTATTTCTGCACGCACGTGATGACGTACGTTTATCGACACGTCACACAGCAAACAGTTATTTACAAGAGCGTTATGAAGAATTAGGACTTGCATGATGGATGACATCGCCACTTATGATTTCAACTCTTTACCGCCCATTACATTAACAGAAGCGGCAATTGCTTATGTTCGTCAACAGATCCACAAACGTGGCAAAGGGATAGGTTTACGCATACGCATTAAAACAACGGGGTGTTCTGGAAAATCCTATCAACCTGAAATTGCAGACACGATAGAAAAGGATGAATTAGTATTTAAAGTAACGGATGATGTTGTGGTGATCACACCTAAAAACGATTTTATTTTTTATTTAAAAGGGGTACAAATTGATTTCCAGCGTCAAGGTTTAAATGCAGTTTTCAAATATCTGAACCCAAATGAAAAAGGCAGTTGTGGATGTGGGGAGAGCTTTACAACTTAAGTCCTACCTTTTAATTGAAGCTAACCGGTCGCGTAGGAGGACACCCTCCCTGCTCTGTAGGAATGGCCCATCCACAACTTAAGGTACTTGAGTGATTAACACCGACAACATTGACGTTAACACAATAATTCATTACTTGTGTGCCAGACGTACTGAACCCACCTGCAATAGGCGGTAAAGCTACATTAGAACCTGTTCCTCCATTAATGCCACTGTAGTAAGTTCCTCGGCAAGTAGCAGCGTTATAAGACACAAGAGAAGTATTAACTTGGAGTGTTAAATTGGGATAACAACAATATACTTGCGCTCCCATCAGCAGGTTTGGTTGCAAATTTGTAGAATCTGCTTCTGTTAACAAAGGCAAACTTAAGATGCCTACACCCAGAAAAAATCGCAGCATGCGCATTCTCCGCTTGAGAATTCAATGCAACTAATTGAACCCAGGATAATGACTCAAAACAGCAGTACAATATTGTCCGCAACCAAAACAGCAATTCTGTAAACCAGAACCATTGTTCCACCAATTCAAACAAGGATAGAATTGACACCAAGGTGCATCTGTTAGATAGCGTCCACAGGTACTAATAGGTTCCCAACGACAATAGGCCGCAGTAGAAGCGTTTGCACTTGTAAATGCATTGCGATGATCCACCGTGAGTTGAGTGCAGGTGTATCCAAATACCCAGTCAGTAGGTTGATAACCCCACGCTGCCATAAAGCTATTCCATTGATTGAACGGAAAAACAGGAGGAATAGGGGCCACAATAGTATTATTTTGATTGTTATAACTACAACCATTATTGCCATCCCGAGCTCTTCCCCATGAAATATCAGTTGCTGTTAACGGAAGCGCGCGCGCCAGAGGAACAGCATAACAACACCAGACCTTCCCTTCCCCGTTCATCTGGTTAACCGTAGATTGCAAACTCACATTCGTAGAGTCCGCCCATCCTACTATGACGCTGATCAAAAAACAGAATAAATAAACTCTTTTCATAACAAGTTATCTCAGCAAGTAGGCATCGCAGGACAAACACTGCCTGCTACCATACAACATTTTATATGTTGTAGCGGGTTTCCGAGGACATCAACAAACACTCCACCACATTCCATCATATTACAATTCGTCGAAGTACACGTGGTAACAAGCCTTCCCCCTGAAGCACAATTCACGCCCCATCCAGCCGTATTTTGACCCGTTATAATCGTAGTATTGTTCGGCGGATAACCCGGTGAAGCTATACCTGCAGACATGTCCACTTGAGAAACATCCCCATAACAGCATTGTGTTTGCACCACCATCAGTATATTTGGTTGCAAATTTGTAGAATCTGCATTAGCAGAAAGTGTATGAAAAATAAAAATAATTCCTAAAAAAAATAATTTCATACTTTTTTTAGCTCGCATTACAAGCAGCATCACTAGGGTTACAACAAGTAACAACGCCCATTACCCAAATATTAGTATTCTGAGCAGAATTTCCTAAGATCGCAGCACCTGTCGGCAAAAAGACAACAACATTTGTATTCCAACCCGTAATACTACTGCCGGTTGCATTCTGTGGAACAGCATAAGCTGTTGCTAACGCACCATAAAGCGGTAACAAAGGTGCAGAAGGAGAATACGGAACATTTGTATTTTGACCGGAGAAAGAAGCAGGTGTGGCATATATTTTAGGATTATAACCAGGGGGACAAGGATTTGGAATTTGAGGCGGATCACCAAACAAATTCCCCGTTGGTTGAATTAAAAAACTTTTCTGTACACCTATCATCGGCGGAGAACCATAAGCAAAAGAAGTATTCCAATGTGCAGAAGAAGAATCATAATAAGATGATATCGACCATATCGCTGTGGTTTGAAAAATAAAATAAAATAAAACGATGATCTTGAATTTCATTTTCATGGTGCCACCATCTGCGCAGGCGGAACACACTTCGTCATGACTGTTACGGCGGGTTGAATAGACTGTACGCCACCCATCGCGCTAGGCACTACTGGAGAACCCTGCGTTGATTGAACGCCTGAATTATAAGGTTGAATCGCTGTCCCGAAGATATCCCAACCTATGGTTTGGGTGCCCGTCGGACAAGGCCCAATGATAGTCTGATAACCATTACAAAAACTTCCTCCACTACAAATCGTGACAACACTCAAGAAAAACCCCGACAACGAAGGCAGAACATAACTTCCTGTAATAGGATCAACTGCCGAGGGTGCACTTG
>MGYM01000072.1:7225-37545 GCA_001801745.1 Gammaproteobacteria bacterium RIFCSPLOWO2_02_FULL_38_11 | reverse complement strand
CAAGCTGGTCCTGTCGGCGCATGAACTAAAGGGCTTATTTGATTCCATGGACACGCTGTAGGTGGCCACTTACTTTCCCAGATTGCGCTTTTACTGCTCATTTTAGGCTGATAATGGGTCGGATCATAGGAAAATGCTTGAACAGACTGAATATTTTTTACGTAATTTGCCTGATTTAACATTTCGCTGGGCCCCAGTACCATACCCTGAACTTTACAAGAATTGGGGGCACTACACTCAGCCAGACCATTGGGTATTAAAGCAGCGATTTCATTTGCAATCTCCAGAGATGGCAGAGACGTATGAACATAGAAACCTATATTCGGACTATTAGCAGGAAAGGTTGCGGGAGCAGGACATTGGATAACTTCCACCACTCCTCCAGGTTGAAATGGACACATATAATAATACTGCCCCCATGGATTGAGGGGCTTGGAAGGAAATATCGGCCAGTTTGGCTGCACCGTAGCGGCCAAAAAGCCTCCGTCGACTAAATCCGCAACAACATTAACCGTGGCTGGATTAAACATAGAACGACCCGGTCCCCCACTTCCAGGCCAAACTCTATTTTGAATATAGTAATTTTGTGCTGCCGTTAAAAACGTTTGTATCTGCTGGGCTGTACGCTGAATACGTAAAGCAGCAGCTTTGGCTTGCATGGTTCTGAAAAGCATGGACATCATCAAGGTGACGATCACGAGCACGAGCATGATTTCTAATAAGGTAAAACCACGATCGCGTCCTTTTCTCATTACCTCACCATCCTTTGCAAATTTTTATTGACAAGGCAACGCCGCACTTGTCAACCGATTACCTTGGCGAAAAATTTTTAATTTTGTAACAACTTGCGAATCCATCCCTGATTCAGGGGGCATGGAAGGTGTGCTTTGCCATACGACACTTCCGCTCGATGGTACACAAAACCCAAGCTGTGGACCCCCCGCATAGGTCGTAGCACCGATTACTTGATAAGTCGATGCTAAATCCCGTGTTAATTGTGTTTGTACACACAACACATAATTGGGTGTGTTGGGCACTTGCTTATATTGAATCTGATAGTACACACCCGGCGCATAAGCTTTTGACCACGCGCTGAAAAGCGATTGTGCCGCAGGCAAGAATTCATTTAAAACACTCACACTTTGCCATTGCCCTGCTTGTAATGCCGCTACATTCGAGCAACGTGATAAGTAGTAAGCACTCCCCGCAGATTGAATCAACTCCGCAGATTGCTTTAATAAAGCCGCCTCAACTCGACCTCGGTACGCTTGGTATACACGTACACTTATCACAAAAAAAGCCGTCATCAGCGATAAGCTTAGCATGAGTTCTAATAATCCCACACCGCGCTGACTTACACGTTTTTGGATCACATAAACCTAATATAAAGTTTAGAAGTTACCTTTAAAAACTGTGCCCTGACAGCTAGGCGCACCTGCACCAGGCGCAGTTGAACCTTGTAAGGCGGCTATTAAGCGAGTACAGGTATTAGCATCAGGAACATCTGGTATTGTAATCGTAACAGCGGCATTAGTCCCAAAAGGCGCAATAGTAATATTGCCGCCCCAAGGACTATGTTGTGTACTTGCAGGATTGACGAGGTAAGTGTTATTCGAAGCAAAAATAGCGGTAGAAACACCAGTCATAAGATTGTTATTGCCGATGTAATAACTTTGTGAGGCAGCCGCAATCGCTTGTACCTGAGAAACAGCAGCCGCAATTTGTTGACTGAGACGCGCTGAACTGAAATAACGTGTCGCCATCACTAATAACAATGCGATGATCGCTAGAGATAACATTAATTCTAATAAACCAATACCACGTTGAGTGCGTATCACTTCCATAAACTGTCTCTCCTTTAAAATTAAAAATCAAACTGCAAGCGATGAACCTACCCCATAAATTGCTAAAATCATGAAGGCGGCAAAGCTGCCACCCGTAGCCAATAATATCCCACCTAATATTTTTCCCGTCAACTTTATCATTTTCTCACTTTTTTCTGCGGCATGTCTTCCTAGACGAATTAAAGCTTGCTCAACACCTTTAACATTGGCGACAGCTTGCAAACGCATAATATCTTCTTCGTCGATTAAACCCGTGTCTAACACTTCTGCAATATTTAATTTTCCCGCGCCCAAACGATAGTCCATTTGAATGAGATAAAAAGATAAGTATGGTGTCGTATGATATTGGATAATCTTAATCGCTTTTTTAAACGCAATACCATTGGCAATCAGCATACCTAAGGTTTCCATAAAACGTGCTGCCGTTAATTTGCGGTACATCGACAATACAGGCAAATGATCGATTTTTTTGCGAAACTCTCCTGTGTAGTTATGAAAAAAATACCTTCCCGCAATAAGCAGCGCGACGATAAATAGCAATATCAACCACCACCCATCTTGAATAAACTCCGCTAACGCAACTAAAGTTTGTCCATCCGTAGGCCATTGATCTAAGGGTTTGATTTCTCTGAATTGTACAAACACGGATTTGTTAATAAATACCGCGACAAGCGCCCCCATCACCATCACTGCAACAGGGTAAATTAAAGCAGAAATAAAGGATGAAACAATCGAGTTTGTGGCACCCAATGTTTTTGCTGCAAAAGCTAAGGTATCGCCTAAGGTACCTCCCTGCTCACCCGCCCGCACAAGCTCTACGATGGGCACAGAAAACCATCCCACCATTCCTTCTGCCATTCCCTTACCTTCAGCAATTTTTAAAGAAATGGCTTTTGCTACATTACGCGTAACCTCACTTTTTGAAATTTTAGAAAACATTTCTATTGCATACGCTGGCGTTACACCATCGTTTACTAAAACAGAAATGTCTTCAAGAAATGCTTGCTGTTCTTTAGCACTAAATTGAAATTTCTGTAATGGCTGTTTCCATTGTTCTGGAACAAGCGCTATAAGATCAATATCAATAGCCATTAGACCTTCCCGTAATTAAATTTATCTTCAGCAAATACCGCACTTTGCTCTCCTACAATTTTCTCTATGTCAATAGGATCACACAATCCTTCTGACACGATACGCATCGAATTATCAAGATAATCCGTCCATCCTTGAGATTTCAAATACGTTATCCATCCTAAAGTATCGACTTTTTGAATGTACTCTCGACCCGGCTGATCAACCCAAATGACTTCCGCTACAACAGTACGTCCACTGAGTCCTGTTTGATGGCATTTTTCACAGCCTTTTCCACGCACTTTCACGCGCTTCCAATCTCCTTTAAATAATCCTGTCCACCGCGTCATTAAGTCTTGATATTCCGGTTTCGTATCTTGCAAAATGGGTAGCGCACACGTCTGACAAAGTTTGGAAGCTAAACGTTGGAATATCAAACAAACTAATAAGTTCGGATCAGCCAATAAACCCCTGGGAATTTTCATGTCCGCCAAACGCGTGACAATCGCCGGCGCTGAATTGGTGTGAATCGTTGTAAAAACCAAGTGGCCTGTGATAGCCGCACGCACTAATACCGCAGCCGTGTCTTCATCTCGCGTTTCTCCCAACACTAATACGTCGGGATCCATTCGTAATGAAGCACGCCCCATCGCCGCAAAATTACGATCTTCTTTCTCAACATTCGCAGGCACTTGCGTTGCTTTTGGAATTAATTTTTCTATGGGATCTTCAATCGTGTACATCTTGCGTTGTGATTCAATTAAATCAAGACAAGACGCTAATGTTGTTGTTTTACCTGAACCTGTGGGTCCTGCAACCAGTACTGCACCATGAGGTCTTTTGACTGCACGCGCAATAATAAAAATTTGTTCTTTCGTATAACCTAATTGCGCTAAAGTGGGAATGCCAGTACCCCCCGTCGAGAGAATCCGCATCACCACATCAAAACCATTATGGGCAGGTAAACTGGCTAGACGTAAACGAATATAACTTCCTCTGATTTCCAAAGGCATCGATGCGTCTTGTGGCACCATCGGATTGAAATGCGCCGTGGCTTGATCAGTTTCTTTATTAAATGCAACAGAAGCAATCTCTTTACCTGCCTTGTAACTCCAATTGGCATGCGGAAACAATTCTCCACTTTTTCGGAATCGTATTTTTGTCCCCGACTCACGTACTTCTAAATGAATATCACTGGCACTTGCATCGAGAGCCTCTTGAACCAGAATACGTAAACGATGTTGTTGATCGGTCGCAACCTCTCCTACTGCTCCTTCACCTTCTTCTTTGATAGAACTTTGCAATAACATACCAATAAGGGATTGTGTTGCAGGAAGTACTTCTTTAGGTGGAATATTTAAACTTTCCATCATTGTTTTACAATTTTGTACATTGCGCGAAGCAGGGTTGCTCGTCAGAATCAAACCCCCTGTCATTACAACAATATTTTTTGCATTCACACACCAAGGCACCATCTGCGCTACCAACTGCAAACTGGGATCTAAATCTGATTCACTTTTTAAAAGCGGCTTACCGATGGCTTTGGCATAACGCTCTAATAATTCAAGTTGTTCAGGCGCATCACCGCCCGCACCAGCAGAGGCACCTGACGTAGTAGTGAGGGAAGTGGGGTCAGAATTATTTTGAGGTCGCGATGTATCTTCTGTCATTGCAAACTCCTTTTCACTTCAGACTAAATACAAACTTGTAATTATAGGTAGGTTTTTCTTTTTAAGGCAAAGTTTCAACGCGATAAAGACAATATCTTATTTGCTTTGTTTCTTTATGACGCCAAAGCAACCAGTTTTTTGGGAGATTTAAATGCAAATTATCTTTTTCCATTTCTAAATAAACGTAGGCACTCGGAGCAAGGTACTGTCCTGTCTGCAGGTGTTCACAACAAGGCGCTATCAAATTCTTATAAAAAGGCGCATCAATAAAGACAATGTCGTATTGCTTTACTTGTAATTTTTTTAAATCCTGGGGTAAAGAAAGTGGGTGCACTTGCGCCGCAGATGTTTTGAAAACTTCAATTTGTTTTTGTAACATGGCAACGACTTGGGGCGAAGCATCCACCATATCTACATGCGCCGCCCCTCGCGACAAGGCCTCAAAACTCAAAGCACCTGTTCCTGCAAATAAATCTAAACACTTTGCGCCCGATAAAACAGGCATAAGCCAATTAAATAAAGTTTCTCTCACCGCATCTGGACTCGGCCGCACATGATCTAAGACTTGCAAACGACGACTTCGCCAAAGACCGGCGATAATCCGCACAAAACCAGGGAAGGAAGATCTCATTTTATGATACACTGTCTAAAATTTTTATCTTACCTCTAAGTGTATGTTAAATTTTATAAAAAAGTCACCTTCTGAATCTCAAACCCAACCCGAAAAAAAAAATAATTTCTTTTCTCGATTAAAGACGGGTTTACATAGAACACGAGGGCGTTTTTCAGAAAGCCTCAGCACATTATTTCTTGGCAAAAAAACCATTGACGCTGCTCTATTAAAAGAAATGGCGTCTTCTTTATTGCTTGCCGATGTGGGCGTTGAAGCGACAAACCAAATTATTTCGGACTTAACAAAAAAAATAGAGCGCAATCAATTACATAACGGCGAGGCTTTATTTCAAGCACTAAAAGAAGAACTCATCTCGATTTTGTTGCCCGTACAACAAGCCCTTATGATTCCTTCTGAAAAAAAACCGTTTGTAATTTTAACGCTAGGTGTCAATGGAGTCGGCAAAACAAC
This sequence comes from Gammaproteobacteria bacterium RIFCSPLOWO2_02_FULL_38_11, assembly GCA_001801745.1. Lineage (GTDB taxonomy): Bacteria > Pseudomonadota > Gammaproteobacteria > HIGHO2-12-38-15 > HIGHO2-12-38-15 > HIGHO2-12-38-15. The sequence continues at coordinate 31,876 of MGYM01000072.1, read as the reverse complement.
GACGATAGGGAAGCTTGCGCATTATTACACTCAAGAAAATAAAAAAATTTTATTAGCAGCGGGTGATACTTTTCGTGCTGCTGCCGTTGAACAACTTAGAATATGGGGTGAGAGAAATCATATTCCCGTCATTGCACAACACGCCGGTGCAGACAGCGCGTCTGTGATCTTCGATGCACTGCAAGCTGCTAAAGCGCGTCAAACTGATATTTTATTTGCAGACACAGCAGGCAGATTACATAACAAAGAAAATTTAATGGAAGAATTAAAAAAAGTAGTACGCGTGATGAAAAAAATTGATGACACTGCACCACATGAAGTGTTGCTCGTCTTAGATGCCACCACAGGACAAAATGCGTTGGTACAAGCACAACAATTTCGTGAAACAATGAATGTAACGGGTCTCGTGTTAACAAAATTAGATGGCACCGCCAAAGGCGGCATTATTTTTTCTATCGCAAAAAAATTAAATATCCCTATTCGATTTATTGGTGTTGGCGAACAAAAAGAAGATTTACAAGCCTTTGATGCAGAAAGTTTTGTAAGTGCTTTACTCGTAGCCAATAACGAAGCACAAATGTAGCCTGTAAATCTGGCGGAAAGGGAGGGATTCGAACTCTCCTCCTCTCGTTTTTATTACATCTTTTAGGCTATAATCAAGCTTATGAAGAAAACATCCTTGGCTAACACAAATCCCTACCTTAAAAGTCAGAAAGGAAAAGCCTTAGCAGCTCGTTCCACAATGACTTCTTGTGGCGTAGAAGGCATATAAAGTAGATTTAACCACAACTTTAGATATCATCATCCCGCGCAGACCTAAGCGTATTTATAACGATGCTAAGAAATAGAATCCACCAAGATCTTATAGAAAATTACAAATATCATCCGCGCTAAAAACCCGACCACATTCAGTAATTTTTTCTAATTCAAGTTCAGCACGCTGTAACTCGCTCGCTTCTATTTGATTCATTTTTTCTTTTGAAGTGATATGCAAATAATTTTTAAGCACTTCATTATTAGAACCTGGCTCATAATCTTCATTTTCATGAACAGCGTAACGAGTGGTATTTTTCAATGATAAGTTCCTTCTTTTCAAATCATCAAATCTTCTAATTAAATCTGGCGGAGAGGGAGGGATTCGAACCCTCGTGGGGTTTGCGCCCCCAACCGATTTCGAGTCGGTGTCGTTGTGACCGCTTCGATACCTCTCCTTATTCATATTATTCATATGAAAATATGAGCTTATTCCTGTCATTCGCACAGCGAGTTACAAGCTATTTATTATTATTTTCTTTCGCGCTTACAGCGCTAATATCTGTTTTTATCATTACCCAGCCTTGCTGGCGAGCAAGGCTCGCCTGAGGCTGGGCTTGACTTCGTTGCCAGGCTTTCGGCTTGGAAAATGAAAATCAAACCCTGACTTCAACACAGCAAACTACATCTTGAAAATTATTTTTCCGACATGAAATTTTTTAAAATCTTCGGCAGTTCACGTAGCTTGTCACCCTGCAAACCTCGGTTGATTTCTAATAACAAACGATGCGCTACGTATTTATTCGGGATATGTCCCTGATTATTCATTAAATAAACTTCCGTGTTCTGCTCTTGCGTTACACGTAAATGTACTTGGTATATTGGACTGGCTAAAGTAATTTTATTTTTTGTGGGCTCGATGTCCACAATATAATAAATACCCCTGTCTTTATCTTTCTGTAATACAGGAATTAATCGATCTTTGAATGCTTTATCTAACCTATCCCAAACACGTTCGCGATCATCAGTTAATATCAATGCCCATTGTCCCTCTCGCTCTTCTAAATTGATCGACGACAAAGGCTTTAATGCTTTTTTAGAAATAACCCCTTGCTCCACTTTCATCGCTAAACTTTGCGGCGGCAATAAAATCATTTTTTCCGAAACACACTCACCCGGGGGAACAATGTCATCTGATAATAAAGGTACATGCTCCATGCCCGAGGGTACCACTAAAGGTGGCGCAAGCTGGCTATGCAAATAAGTGTTCGGGCGATTTTTCATTTCTTCAACATGCCGATTCACCGTCGAACACGCTAGCAATGTGACACCACTCATAAAATAAAAAATTAAATAAACAATTTTCATAAAAACTATAATACCTTCGTAAAAGACATCTCTAATGCTGATTTTAATCGAGCATGATGTGACTCGGAAAGTGCTATCAGCGGCAGCCGCAGCCCCGGCGGAATTAAACCCATTTCAGATAAACACCATTTCGTTGGGATGGGGTTAGATTCAATGCAAAGCAATTTGTGTAATTGTGCGAGCTCGTCATCTATTTTCTTAGCTTCGTCTTTTTTATTTTTTAATGCCGCATCACATAATTGCTGCATTTTTTTAGGCGCAATGTTCGAGGTGATCGAAATTACACCTTGGCCACCTGATAACATAAAATCTAATGCCGTTGGATCATCACCACTGTAATAATTAATTTTATTCCCACATAAATCTAACATTGTCTGTAAGCGCTCCAATTTTCCCGTCGCGTCTTTTATCCCAACAATATTCGTTACTTTCGATAATCGCGCTACCGTTTCAGGCAATAAATCACACGCCGTGCGCGAAGGAACATTATATAAAATTAAAGGTAAAGGCAGCGCTTCTGAAACACTGCAAAAATGACGGTATAAACCTTCTTGCGGCGGTTTGTTGTAATACGGTGTTACCACCAAACACGCGTCCACCCCCGCTTGCATCGCTTGGCGCGTCAACATAATCGTTTTTGCTGTGGAAGCCGCACCCGTTCCCGCAATCACAGGCTTTCTCTTATTAACATGGGTTATCGCTATTTCAAGAAATTTTGCTCGCTCCTCTTCTTCAAAACAAATACCTTCTCCCGTCGAACCTAAAAAAACAAAAGCATCGGTGTCATTTTCAATATGCCAATCGATCAAACGTTTTAAAGCCGCGTAATCTAACTCTCCACCTTCTTTCATTGGCGAAACAAGCGCAACAATACTGCCTTGAAACATATTAACCTCCCAACCATTCATTTAATGCATCAATATCTTTGTTAGATAAAATTCCCACTTCTTTTTTTAAAGATAAGGTGTCAAGGATATACGTATACGTGTCTTCTGCAAGCCCTTGTTTTGCAGCATAAACCTCTTTTATCGACGACAATACGTCGGTGATCGTGCGCGTTCCCATTTTGTAAGAGGCTTTCATACTTGATAATGCACTTTGACTTGAGAGGAGAGATTGTTGGTCCGCTTTCACTTTTGAAATATCAGAAATAACATTATTAAAATTTTGACGCGCTGACACAAAGGTGTCGCGATAGGCTTTTTCTACCTTCTGGCTGGCTTGTAAATAACGAAACTTTGCTTGCCGTACTTGCGAATTAACTTCCCCTCCACTGTAAATCGGTACCGCTAATTGGACCCCTACCGTCCCCCCATCATAATTGATCGCTCCAAAAAAATTTCCCGTTTGCTTGGTATAATCACCCACCAAATTCACCGTGGGTAAGTGTCCTGAGACATTCACTTTAACTTCTTCTCTAGCCGCCATCATCGCAAAACGAGCTGACTGTAAAGTCAAATTTTGCTGATTTGATTTTTGAATCCAAGTTTCTACATTTAAAGGTGCCGGCATCAACAAGGCTAGTTTTCTATTATTTAAACTGTTAATACGCTGAATGTCATACCCCGTTAAAACACGCAAAGCGGCTTTTGTATTCTCAACATCATATCTTGTGGAAATTTCAAGCGCCAAACTACCATCATATGCCGCTTGCGCTGCATCTATGCCCGCCTTGGTTTCAAGTCCTGAAGAAAAACGCGCTTTTGTTTCTTTTAATTGATTTTCTAAATCACTTTTATTTGCTAACGCAAAAGCGTGCGCATCTTGCGCTGACAAAACAGCAAAGTAGGCTTGCGATGTACGTAAAATCAAATCTTGCTTTGCCGCAAAAAAATCAGCCGTCGCTTGTTTGACTTGTTGATTGGCTTGCTTAACTTGAGAAAAATAAGAGAAATTAAAAATGGGTTGGGTTAAATTTACAGTGTAAGTTTGCGATGAATAATTTTGCGTGCCCGGTGAAACTAAAGCATTACCTCCCCCTTTAATAAAACCAACATCAATATTCGAGGTGGCTGCATTTGCCACAAAAGAAAGATTAGGTAACACATTGGCTAAGGCTTGAGGGTAGGCTTCTTTTAAGGCATTAAAATTAGCTTCTGCTTCAAGATAAGTGGGATCGTTTTTATACGCGTCATTTAATATCGAACTTAGATCAGCCGCCTCTACAACTACCGCTAAGCACGAAAGAAAAAAACCAAAAAAAAAATTCATCAAACTTCCATTAAGTCTGTTTCTTTATTTCCAAGAACTTTATCAATTTCTTTAATGTAATGATCTGTCACTTTTTGGATTTCATCCTGTATGCGTCGCTCTTCATCTTCTGTCACTAATTTTTTCTTTGCTTTCTCTTTAAGTTGGGTATTTGCATCTCGACGACTATTGCGTATCGCAACACGGCTATTCTCTGCCTCCGCACGCGCGACTTTTATCATTTCTTTACGACGCTCTTCTGATAAGGGGGGCATGGGCACACGGATGACGGTTCCCGCCGTTACAGGGTTTAAACCTAATTCTGCTGTTAAGATCGCCTTTTCAATCACAGCAAGCATGCCTTTGTCCCAAGGTGAAATCATTAAGGTTCGGGCATCAGAAACAGAAACAGTGGCCACTTGATTTAAGGGGACATCTTTTCCGTAATAAGAGACAATGACATGATCCAATAAACTTGAACTTGCACGTCCTGTGCGAAGCTTCGAAAACTCTGTTTGTAAAGCTTCTAATGTTTTTTTCATCTTTACATCAACTTCTTTTTTAAAATCAGCTTGCATAGAGCACCTTCCTACTCATCATTATGAATAATCGTTCCTTCTTCTTTACCTAACACAACATTCATCAAAGCAGAAGGTTTTTTAATATCGAATACATGAATCGGCATATCATGATCTCGACACAGCAAAATAGCAGATAAATCCATCACTTTTAAATCTTGTGTTAATACTTCATTAAACGTCAAACGCGCGTAACGTTTCGCATCAGGGAATTTAACCGGATCTTTAGAGTAAACACCATCTACTTTTGTGGCCTTCAAAACAGCTTCCGCCTCAATTTCAATGCCACGCAAACTGGCCGCAGAATCCGTTGTGAATAAAGGATTCCCCGTACCACCGGTAAAAACCACAACATGATTTTTCTCTAAATTATAAATGGCTTTGCGACGATCAAACGCATCGGCAATGCCTGTCACAGCAAAAGCAGAAAAAATACGGCTGCGCACGTGAATACTCTCTAACGCATCTCGCAATGCCAGTCCATTCATGACTGTCGACAACATGCCCATTTGATCGCCTGTGATACGATCAATACCTAACTCGCTGAGCTCAGCCCCTCGAAATAAATTGCCTCCACCCATCACAATGGCAACTTGCACTTGGATATTCACTAAAGCCGCAATTTCATGGGCAATTCGAAGTAATACTTTGGGATCAATGCCGGCATGCGTATTTCCTAAAAGCACCTCTCCACTCATTTTTAATAAGATACGTCGGTATTTTGGATCTTGGATTGTCATTGATTTATTCCATATACGTCTATACGTCGTAAATAGTTAGCATGAAGTTTGCATCTTCAGATACGGGAGATCAACCACCCGCCGCTTGAGCTCTTACTTCTTCAACAAAATTCTCCACCTTCTTTTCAATACCTTCACCCACTTCAAAACGGACAAACTGAATCACTTGCGCATGGGCTTTTTTCAATAAATCACTGACTTTGATGTTTTGGTCTCGCACAAAAGCTTGACCCAGTAAACTTACTTCTTCTACAAATTTATTGATACGGCCCACAACCATTTTTTCAATGATCGCTGCAGGCTTGCCACTTTGACTGGCTTGCGCAAGAAAAATTTCTTTTTCTTTATCGATCAATTCTGCAGGCACGTCGGAGGGAGAAATAACTTTAGGATTGCTGGCAGCAATATGCATCGCAAGATCTTTTGCTAATTGTGGATCTCCTCCCTGCACTTCTATAATCACACCAATACGTACACCATGCAGGTATGTTGTTAAAGGTGCTTTTTTTGAAGTGATATATGCTAAACGACGCACTTGAACATTCTCACCTATTTTACCGATCAGCGCTTGACGTGCTTCATCAAGTGTTTCAATAGCGTTTCCTGACGATGCAGTTTGAGATAATAAAAACGCGACAGAATCTGCTTTCGTTTCTAAAGCACGCTGCCCCACCACGTTGGCAAACGCTTTGAAGTTTTCATCTCGCGCAACAAAATCTGTTTCACAATTAACTTCAACTAATACACAAGCCGTTTGATCTTGAACATTGGCCAGCACAAGCATGCCTTCAGCAACAACACGACCCGCTTTTTTATCTGCTTTAGCTTGCCCTTTTTTACGTAACTCTGTAATCGCTAACTCAATGTCACCTTGCGCAGAAACTAAGGCATTTTTACATTCCATCATGCCTGCGCCCGTGCGCTCTCGTAGCTCTTTAACTAATTGTGGAGAAATCATCAGACTTCTTTCGGAACCTGCGTCTTTTACTTTATTTCCGTGTTGCATGGGTTTCTCCACTGCTCATTTATACGCATAAACTCCGCTGCTCGAAACCCATGCGCCTTGAACTAAAGCAAAATACACAGGTTTCGAAAGAAGTCTATTTTTCTTTTCCAAAATTTAAAAAATTTATTTGATACTCGTTATATTATTTATTCACGACATCATCGCCCAAATCAATCGATCCCGAAGCCTTAGCTTCAATGATGATCTCTTCTTCAACGACAGGTGCGCTTTCAGAAATAATGCCCGCTGAAGCACGCCCTTCTAAAATAGCATCGGCTATCGCTGTTGCGTAAAATTGCACTGCACGTAAAGCATCATCATTGCCTGGAATAACATAATCAATTTCCCGAGGACTGTTGTTTGAATCAACAACGCCAATCACAGGAATCTTCATTTTCTTCGCTTCTTTAACAGCAATGTTTTCATGACCAACGTCAATAACAAACAAAGCATCTGGCAAACCTCCCATACTTTTAATTCCGCCTAAACTACGCTCCAATTTTTGTTTTTCTCGCGCAATCATGAGCCTTTCTTTTTTCGTTATTTTTTCAAGCGTCCCGTCTGTTTCCATGGATTCTACTTCACGTAAACGCTTGATGGATTGACGCACCGTTTTGTAATTTGTCAGCAATCCGCCCAACCACCGATGGTTGATGTAAGGCATATGACAACGAATGGCTTGCTCCTTTATCGCAACTTGCGCCGCACGTTTGGTGCCAACAAAAAGAATCTTGGCTTTTTTACTCGCCAAATTACCCACGAAATTTAAAGCATCACGAAAATAAGGCAGGGTTTTTTCTAAATTAATAATATGAATTTTATTGCGTGCACCATAAAGATAAGGCGCCATCTCGGGATTCCAATAACGGGTTTGATGTCCAAAGTGAACACCCGCTTCTAACATATCTTTCATTGTTACATCCATCATTCTCTCCTGGGTTTATATACCCAAGGTAGCTTGGATATAGGCCTCCACTGTCCTCCACTGCAACCCCCTTAAGGGCACCCGCAGTGAAGATAAAACCAGTGTGTGGATTAAAAATTATAGAACTCACACAAAATAAGTATTTTTGGGTTGCAACAAGGCATAAATCGAGGGAGCGCCGCAGTTTATAAGTAATAAATGAGGACGCGAGCGAGATTTATAACGATGTTGCAACCAAAAAGACGACTTTTGTGTAAGTCCTAAAAGTTGCTTATTGCGACCGCACTTTATAACATACCTTCCCCTTGAGAACAATCGCTAACATCATGATATTTAAACTCTCGCCTGGCGAACAAACACAACTTGAAAAAATCAAAACACTGATTTCCAAAGAAATAAAAAAAAATGGAAAAATAACGTTTGCACGTTACATGGAACTAGCACTCTATACTCCTCTGCTAGGCTATTATTCCTCTTGCCGCCCTAAATTTGGAAAAGAAGGGGATTTTGTCACAGCACCTGAAATTTCCCCTCTATTTGCGCTATGCCTTGCGCAATTTTGCAAAGAGGTCAGCCACTCACTTCCTCATTTTCAAATCCTAGAAATAGGTGCAGGAAGAGGTAGCCTGGCTTGCGATATTTTACAAACACTTTTTCAAGAAAAAATGCTGCCTGAAAAATATTTTATTCTTGAAATCAGTGATTTTTTAAAACAAGAACAAAAAAATAAAATTAAAACGGCATGCCCTCATTTGCTTAATCACGTTGAATGGAGGAAGAATTTACCTACTGATTTTAACGGCGTCATCCTTGCCAATGAAGTCATGGATGCATTCCCTGTTCATCGCGTTTATCTCGATGAACAAGGCATTCAAGAATATTATGTTTCGGAAAAAGAAAATCATTTTGTTTGGACTTTGGGCAAGCCCAGCACGCCCTTACTTGAAACAGAAATCAAAAAAAATAATTTTAGCGAATTGCCTTATGCGACTGAAATTAATTTATTACTTCCTGCGTGGATTGCAAACTTAGGAAACTGCTTAAAAGAAGGCGTTGTTTTATTATTTGATTATGGTTATCCGCGACAGGAATATTATCACCCCGAGAGAAAAACCGGGACTTTACGTTGTCATTATCAACATCATGCCCACGATAACCCTTTGATATTAACGGGATTGCAAGACATCACAGCACATGTCAATTTCACACAAGTAGCTGAAAGTGCAGAACAAGCAGGATTTGAACTCTTAGGTTTTACAACACAAGCCCATTTTTTATTAAATATGAATGTGCTTTCTTATTTAAATGAAAATTTAAATTTATCACAACAAGCAAAACGTTTAATTTTCCCGGGAGAAATGGGAGAATCCATTAAAGTGATGGGCTTGGGAAAAAATTTTGATGAACCATTGCAAGGATTTTCAATGCAAGATCAAAAATATAGATTATGGACTATTCCTAGCTGAAGTAGCAGCTTGAGAAGTTTCACAAAGTGAAACCGGAAGCTCTTCTCTGTTTAAACTACGCATCGTTCTCATCCGCGTAAAAATACCCACAGCGGCTATTTTAGTTGCCTCGTCGTCTTCACAGAATTGTTCAACTATGCAATCGATAATATCAGGAGGCATCCCACCCAATGAAGGCGTTTCTTCTGCTTTTTTTTTCGGATAAAAAAGCTGTGCCAAAACAACCATAACGCCACGATAGGGATTCAACAAGGCAACAGCTAGATCACCATAAGCATCGTCTAATTTTCTTGAACTCTCGCTACTTCGTTTCTGCGCTAAAAAATAAGCGCCCACACTGAAAATAAAAACGATTAAGGGCCCTAAAATAAGCGTGACGGCTATTGACGCAAGAGCAAGCGGAAACATAAAACCAAGCCAGGATATCGCTCCAGCCCAAAGTATCCTGCCCTCTAAAGGCTCAGGACTGATCATAGAGAGTTCACCATTCAGATAAGCGTCTACTCTCTTCAGATAGAATACAAAACCCAAAATTAGAGAACAACTCAACAACAACTCCCAGCTCCAACCTGGAGGACCATGGTCTTTTAAAAACTGTGTAAAAGACGACAGGGGCTTTAGTTTATAAAGTCTATAAACCTCTAAATACTTTAAAAAATCATCCATTTTACGAAACAGGATTGCTTTGGGTGGATTTACATGATTAAAACAGTGTCTCAAACTATTATGAAGACCATAAAAAGAAGTAACATCTTTATTTTGATAAAGCACTTTTCGCAAGCCATCTAATTGTACTCGTGAAAATCCAGAGAACGCGTAATTAACATCCTGATCGTTAAGGCTGTCCCTCTTCAGTAAGGCTTGAAATTCTTCGTCTTGCATAAATAACCCCGCTTTGCGATGATAAAGCCTGAGTTGTATCAAATTTAAGCATTTATGCCCATCTCTCTCATCGAACTCTACAAAGAAAACATGAAGTTTTCCGCTGGCCATTTTACGATTTTTTCAGCCACAGAGCGTGAAAAAATGCATGGCCACAATTACACGGTCTATTGCGCACTTGAAACGCTTATCGGCGAGAAAGGCCTTTCTTTCGATTATCGTTACTACAAAAAGAAAATTTATGAAATCTGCAGAAAATTAAATGAAAGTTTTTTACTTCCCGGCATCTCACCTTATTTAAAATTCGAAGAACAGGATGATCATTACTGGCTTTATTTTCATAATGAAAAATTATTTTTTAATAAACGTGATGTTATCGTCCTGCCCATTAAAAATATCACCGTCGAAGAATTATCACAATGGTTCCTCACACAAATTGCAATCAACACCGAAGAACTCGCCGCACACTGTATTCAAAAAATTATTATAAAAATTGCATCTTCCCCCGGACAATCGGGATCAGCGACGCTGGAGCTTTCTAAAAAATGAAGTCATCGATGCCCGATAATAAAAAAAAGTCTTATGCCATCATCACCGGCGCAAGCCGCGGAATAGGCTTCTACACAGCAAAATTATTTTTAAAAAAAGCTTATTCTGTTATTAATATTTCACGCAGCGAGTGTCTTTTGCCTGGCGTTCTAAACTGGCTCGTCGATTTAAGTGACTCTAAAAGCATCGATGAAATAAAAATAAAACTTTCAAAAAAAATGAAAAATGAAAAAAATATTTTTTGTTTGGTTCACAATGCCATGCGTCTGTGGCGCGATGATGTGAGCTCCCTTGATGTCAATGAATTACGCCATCTACTTGAACTGGGCTTGATTGCCCCTATCCGCTTAAATCAACTTTTTTTACCGTGCATGGCCGAAGGTTCTTCTGTCATTTATATTGGCTCTACACTTTCAGAAAAAGCTATCCCTAATACCGCTTCTTATGTTATTCAAAAACATGCTGTCGCAGGCTTAATGCGCTCAAGCTGCCAAGATTGGGTAGGCTCAGGCATTCATACTGCGTGTATTTGTCCTGGCTTTACAGACACCGCCATGCTACAAGATCACGTCGGTTTAATTAGCTTAGAAAAAATTGCAGAACGTACAGCAGCAAAACGCTTAATTACACCAAAAGAAGTGGCGCGCTTAATTTATTTTTGCGCTAAAAATCCCATTATCAATGGTAGTTTAATCCACGCACATTTGGGACAATTAGAATCCTGAGCCGGGCTGAATATTGCTACTCTAAAAACGGAAAACCGATTCTACAGTCCCAACAACTAAAGAGCGCCATGACCTTCATCCACTTACGCACCCACACAGAATTTTCTTTGATCGATAGCACGATTCGCGTCGAAGATTTGATTGATGCAGCAGTGCAAACAAAAATACCTGCATTAGCTATCACCGATCATATGAATTTATTTGCCGCTGTAAAATTTTATAAAGCCGCGTTAGAAGCAGGCATTAAACCTCTTTTAGGTGTGGATGCACTTCTTGAAAATACAAGCGATCCGCTGCAACCCTTTCATCTCACCTTGTTATGCCAAAACACACAAGGTTACAAAAATCTAACGCAGTTAATTTCAAAAGCCTATACAGAAAATAAAACCCAGACACCGCAGCTCCAATACGCTTGGTTTGAAAACAGAACAGACGGCTTGATCGCCTTGTCAGGAGGACGCGAAGGTGACATAGGACTCGCCTTGCTCTCCAAACAATTAGCACGCGCTGATAAACTGCTGACACACTGGCTAACTTTATTTCCGGATCGATTTTATCTTGAATTACAACGCACAGGCCGACCTTCAGAAGAAATTTATATCCGAGGCGCACTATCCTTGGCAAAAAAATTCAATCTTCCCGTTGTCGCTACTAATGATCTCCGTTTTTTAAAACCTGAAGACGCTGAAGCACATGAGGCACGCGTGTGTATTCATGCAGGCTGGACGCTGCAAGATCATCGACGCCCACGCCCTTATACACCTGAACAATATTTTAAAACCGCAGAAGAAATGAAAACCCTTTTTTCTGACATTCCCTCTGCCATAGAAAATACCGTTGAAATTGCAAAACGCTGCTCTCCTACTATTACGCTAGATAAAGTATTCTTGCCTCCCTTTGAAACGCCAGAAGGACTTTCAACAGAAGATTTTTTAATTAAAGAATCACAAGAAGGCTTACAAAAACGTCTAATACAACTCCAGTGCAATGAAGAAACTCAAAAACCCTATACGACTCGTCTTGAAGAAGAATTAAAAGTTATTTGTAAAATTGGGTTTGCAGGTTACTTTTTAATTGTTGCCGATTTTATTCGCTGGGCTAAAAATCAAGATATTCCTGTGGGGCCAGGACGAGGATCAGGAGCCGGCTCTTTGGTGGCTTACGCTTTAAATATCACAAACATTGATCCCCTCCCTTATGGTTTACTCTTCGAACGTTTTTTAAATCCTGAACGTGTTTCCATGCCGGATTTTGATATCGATTTTTGTATGGATGGGCGCGATCGGGTTATCGATTATGTTGCTTCACGTTACGGTCAACATCGTGTATCACAAATTATTACTTTCGGCACCATGGCCGCAAAAGCCGTGATACGTGATGTGGGCCGCGTGTTAGCACACCCCTATGGCTTTGTCGATAAAATCGCGAAACTCATTCCCTTTGAATTGGGCATGACACTTGAAAAAGCTTTAGAACAAGAACCTTTATTAAAAACACGTTATCTTCAAGAAGAAGAAGTTAAAACATTAATTGATCTTGCCCTGAAGCTCGAAGGTTTAACCCGTAATGCAGGCAAACATGCCGGTGGTGTCGTCGTTACACCCACAACATTAACTGATTTTACGCCTCTGTATTGTGAACCCGGCAGTACACACACCGTCACACAATTTGATAAAGACGATGTAGAAGCCATCGGTTTAGTAAAGTTTGATTTTCTAGGATTACGCACGCTGACAATCATTCATCACACACTTCAAAATATCCATCATTACAAAAAATTATCTTTAGATATTTCAAAAATTCCATTACAAGATGAAGCCACCTTTTCTTTATTAAAATCCTGCGCCACCACTGCTGTCTTTCAGCTTGAATCTCGAGGCATGAAAGATTTAATTCGACGTCTCCAGCCCGATTGTTTTGAAGAAATCATCGCCTTGGTCGCTTTGTTTCGCCCTGGCCCTTTGCAATCAGGCATGGTGGATGATTTTATCAATCGTAAACATGGAAGAGCAAACGTAACCTATTCTCATCCTGCATTAGAGCTTATTTTAAAACAAACTTATGGTGTGATTTTATATCAAGAACAAGTCATGCAAATCGCACAAGTGTTAGCAGGTTACACTTTAGGCTCTGCTGATCTGTTACGTCGCGCCATGGGAAAGAAAAAATCGGGAGAAATGGCTAAACAACGAGAAATTTTTACAAAAGGCGCTATTAAAAATAATGTTCCTGAAAAAACAGCACAACAAATTTTTGATTTAATGGAAAAATTTGCAGGTTACGGTTTTAATAAATCTCACTCAGCAGCCTATGCTTTAATTTCTTATCAAACTGCTTGGCTAAAAACACATTACACAGCAGAATTTATGGCAGCGGTATTATCTTCTGACATGGACAACACCGACAAAACCGTGTTGTTTTTACAAGAATGCAAACACTTAGAACTCACTGTATTGCCACCCCATATCAATGAAAGCACGCATCATTTTGCTGTTGTTTCAGATAAAATTTTACGTTATGGATTAGGCGCCATCAAAGGTGTGGGTATTAATGCTCTTGAAAATATCCTCGCTGCAAGACAAATAAAACTATTTGAGGGTCTTTTTGATTTTTGTAAACGCGTTGATCCTTTCAAGGTTAATCGGAAAGTCATTGAAGCACTCTTACGGTCGGGATCATTTGATGAAATTTGTAAAAATCGTGCAAGCTTAATGAAGTCCCTTGATCATGCGATCAAAGCATCTGAACAATTTCACCGAAATCAACACCACAAACAAACTGATTTATTTGACTCGGACGCCGATGAATCTTCATCAAAAGAAAATTTAATTAAAACAGAAGAATGGAGCGAACAAGAACGTCTGAAAGGAGAAAAAGAAACGCTAGGTCTTTATCTCTCAGGACACCCTTTAGCGCGCTATCAACAAGAACTTTCGCATCTTGTCACGCCCTTTCAACCGCAGCCAGAAAAAAAAGAAACGCGTGTTGTTTTTGCAGGAACCATCACTACATTACGTACGCGCTTAACGAAGAAAAATGAAAAAATGGCTTTTATTATGATGGATAATGGCACAATACAATGTGAAGTTGTTTTTTTCCCCGAAAGTTTTTCAAAAATACAACACCTTTTATCGGAAGAAAACATTCTTGTTGTGGAAGGTAATGCGAGCCTGGATCAATTCACGCAAGGATACAAAATCATTTGCCAAAACGCTTTCACCTTAGAACAAGCACGACAACATTATGCAAAACATTTATTAATGAAAATAAAAGATCAAAAATTCATGGATGAACATGCACAAACACTCAAGGAAATCATCAAACCTTATCTTGGTGGGAAATTTCCTTTATGCATTGAGTACTACAACGACAACTTAAAGGTAAAAATTAATTTGGATTCACAATGGCACGTCAACCCTCATGATGATTTGCTTTCAGGTTTGATGCAGTTTTTGGGAAAGGATGCGGTGGAAGTGTGTTATTAGATAATATACCTCCATAGGGGATTAGAGGGGGGCATCTCTCCGGCCCTCTTGCGCACTTTTCTTTTGCCTGCGCAAGAGGACGGATTGAGAGTTACAAACTAGCCTTGATCGACTTCAAAAGAACTTTCTTCTCTCACAGGCAATATTTCTTGGGCTTCAGAAGAACGCGCGGTAGATTTTCGTTTTTTCGTGCGACGTGTTTTTCGTTTTTGAGATTTAAATTTTGAAGCAATAGCCTTGCCCCAACGTTTCTCTAATTTCGAAACAGATCGTGTTAAAGCATGTAATTTTTTCACTTGCTCTTTTGTCAAACGTAATTCTTGCCGGACACCCACAATGGATTTTTGAATATTTTTAACTTCTTCCATTGCTTTTTCATAAACAGCTTTTGCCAACGCTACTTGTTTTTTCATTGCCATAGCAGGATTGAAACCCGCTTTTTTCATGATCACTTGCCTTTTCTTCTTAAGCTGACGACGCGTTGACATCACTTTTGATAATTGCGTTGTCAATGTTTTCAATTGCTTCTTCAACGAAGTTAACGTTTTAGTTTGCAATTGTAATTCAGTTTCATAAGAAGAACGTATGGTTTGTGTAATGTCTCTATTAACCATAACATCTTTGGTTTTCCTTTTTTTCATCGAATCACTCCTAAAAATAATTGTCATAAAAATATTAATGAATCTACCTATAAAAACGGCAAGCCATAATAACAAAAAAAAATATAAATTAAAAATTTTTTTAGGGCACCTCTAGAAATTAGAAATTTTGCGTTAGAACAAGGCACACTCGTTTTTAAAAACGGCAGTTTGCAAACGAGTAAATGAGTATTTTAAAAATGAGCGCAACAAAATTATAACGCAAAAAGGAAACTCTTAGAGGCGTCCTTTATTGTATTTTGATATTGAGTCCGTTACATTTATCACTCTTTATTTATTTTCAAATGGAGCATACTTTCATGAACGCAAAAAAAACCTGGATTTCTAATATCCTTTTTCTAACGCTTGCCATGTTAATTTCACCCGCCCAGCGCAGTTTTGCAGAAGATTTAAAACTAGATCATGGCCCCATCGGTTTTTGGAAAACCATCGATGATACTTCTGAACAACCCCGCAGTATCATTAAAATTTGGGAACAAGATGGGAAATTGTATGGAAAAATCGTTAAGATTTTTTATCGCGAAGGAGAAAGTGAACATGATCTCTGCCTCAAATGCACGGGGGACAATAAAAACAAACCTATTTTAGGCTTGATGATTCTCCAAGGTTTCACTGAAAATGAAGGAATTTGGAAAAACGGCACTATCCTTGATCCTGAATCAGGCAATGTTTATAAAGCAAAACTGGCAGTCAAAGAACAAAGCCAAGCGCTGGATGTACGAGGATATATTGGCATGCCTTTGCTAGGCCGAACTCAAACTTGGGTACGCATAGAAGATTCGCTAAGCTAAAAACCCCGGGAACTTGATAAAAAAAGCAGCCTGTAACGCAGCGTAGCGAAGTGTTATTTACTTTATGGGGGCGATCATGATGAATTTCACGAGAATATTCAGGTATTACCTTTTGTTAAAGGCCTTAAACAATTAATGAGTATTCTTAAAAACGAATTTCCCAAAGATACTTAGTCACACAGATGATTTTAGACGAATTAGATTCTCTTCCAAAAAATTAATTTTTATCTTTGATCTAAAGGCACAAAATCACGTTGCATAGGGCCTGTGTAAAGCTGACGAGGACGCCCAATTCGACGCTTAGGATCAGCTATCATCTCATTCCATTGCGATACCCATCCCACTGTTCTGGCTAAAGCAAAAATCACCGTGAACATGTTTTTAGGGATGCCTAAGGCTTTCAATGTGATTCCTGAATAAAAATCAACATTAGGATAAAGTTTTCGTGAAATAAAATAATCATCTTCCAATGCAATTTTTTCTAACTCTAAAGCAACGCGAAATAAAGGACTGTCATGAATTTCTAAGGCTTCTAAAACCTCATGACACGTTTGACGCATCACCATGGCACGGGGATCAAAATTTTTATAAACACGATGCCCAAATCCCATTAAACGAAAACTATCTTCCGGATCTTTTGCACGCTTAATATATTTGGAAATATTCGCACTCGTGCCAATCTCTTCTAACATGTTTAAACACGCCTCATTAGCACCACCATGCGCAGGCCCCCACAAGGCTGCAATTCCCGCTGCAATACACGCAAAAGGATTGGCACCCGTGGAACCGGCTAATCTTACTGTGGATGTCGATGCATTTTGCTCATGATCAGCATGCAAAATAAAAATCCGATCTAAAGCACGCGACAAAACAGGATTCAATACGTAATCTTCCGAGGGCACAGAGAACATCATATAAAGAAAATTTTCAGTGTAATCTCGTTTGTTTTGAGGGAAACAAAATGGTTGGCCAATCGAATATTTGTAACACATCGCGGCCATCGTCGGCATCTTTGCAATGAGTCGATATGCCGCTAATTCACGGTGCTCAGGATTTTTTATATCAAGGGAATCGTGATAAAACGCAGAAAGCGCGCCAACAACACCTAACATGACTGCCATCGGATGTGCATCACGCCGAAATCCATTGAAAAAAGAACGCATCTGTTCGTGCACTAACGTATGATGATTAATGGTTTTAAAAAATTGTTTTTTTTGTGAAGCCGTCGGTAATTCCGCATTTAATAATAAATAACAGACTTCAAGAAAGTCGGATCTTTCAGCTAACTGCTGAATAGGATAACCTCGGTAAAGCAAAATGCCTTTGTCCCCATCAATATACGTGATCTTCGATTCACAAGAGGCAGTGGACATAAAACCAGGGTCGTAAGTAAAAATATCTTTTTTTGCCAAACTCGTGATATCAATAACGTCCGTGCCCAAAGTGGGTTTATAAACAGGCAGGGGGAGGCTTTGCTTATCCGGCCCAAAGATAAGTTCTGCAGTTTTATCCGACATTTTTTCTCCTATAGAAATTTTAGCCATTAAGGATCGCGAAGCAAAATCTATTTTATCAAGTGTAGACGTTATTTGAGGTTTTATCTGATATCGATCTATAATCTGGCGCTTGATTTCTCAGGATCTTAAAGGAATATTACCTTGCGTCAACCACGGCCAGTTTATTTAAACTTACTGACAATTAAACTTCCTCTTGCAGGATTTGTCTCGATATTACATCGCATCACCGGTCTTATTCTGTTTTTATTCATCCCTTTTGCACTCTGGATACTGTATCACTCACTTCATTCTGAAACTGATTTTGTTTTTTTAACACTAAATTTAAAAAAACCTTTTTTTAAAATTTTACTTTGGATTGGCTTGAGTGCCTTAGGCTATCACTTACTTGCAGGCTTACGACACCTCTTGGCGGATTTACATATCGGCACAAGTAAACAAGGCGGAACAAACAGTGCAGCAATCGTTCTCATCTTGGCAATCACCTTAAGCACCCTCATAGGATATGGATTATGCTAATTTACCTTACAAATCTTAATGCCAGCGGCTTGCGGGATTGGGTAACACAACGTGTTAGCGCAGTGTTGTTGGCTATTTATAGTTTTATCTTAGTAAGTTTCCTCTTTACACATCATCCTTTAAATTATCATCAGTGGCATACTTTCTTTATGCAATCCTGGATGCAAATTTTCACTTTATTTATTTTATTTAGTTTGCTTTTTCACGCTTGGATTGGATTATGGATCATGGGCACAGATTATATTAAACCTGTCTGCATCCGTTTCTTTTTCCAATTTTTTGTTATTTTTACGCTACTCACTTGCCTCATCGTAGCTTGCATGATCATCTGGGGATTTTAATTCATGGGAATGGCAAATTTTTCATTTGATGCAATCATCGTAGGCGCAGGCGGCGCAGGCATGCGCGCTGCACTCGAACTTGCAAAGTCAGGATTTAAAGTTGCAACAATTTCAAAAGTATTTCCAACACGCTCACACACTGTTTCAGCACAAGGCGGTATTACTTGCGCTTTGGGCAATGCTGACCCTGACGATGATTGGCGCTGGCATATGTATGACACGGTCAAAGGCTCTGATTATTTAGGAGATCAAGATTGTATCGAATATATGTGTGAAACAGGCCCCAATGCTGTTTATGAGCTTGAACACATGGGCTTGCCTTTTTCTCGTATGAATAACGGAAAAATTTATCAACGTGCTTTCGGTGGGCAATCAAAAAATTTTGGCGGAGAACAAGCCCATCGCACCTGCGCTGTGGCAGATAGAACAGGTCATGCACTTTTACATTTGCTTTATCAACAAAATCTTCGCGCTAAAACACATTTCTTTGATGAATGGTATGCGCTGGATCTTATTACTGAAGGCACGCGCGTTCTCGGTATCACTGCTTTGTGCATTGAAACAGGTGAACTCGCTTATTTTAAATCACGCACCACCATTTTTGCGACCGGCGGGGCAGGACGTATCTATCAAACCACCACGAATGCCTTGATCAATACGGGTGATGGTTTAGGCATGGCAACACGCGCAGGTTTTCCTTTGCAAGACATGGAGATGTGGCAATTTCATCCCACCGGTGTCGCTGGCGCAGGTGTGTTAATTTCTGAAAGTGTGCGCGGTGAAGGCGGCTATCTTCTCAATAAAGAAGGTGAGCGCTTCATGGAACGCTACGCGCCTCATGTAAAAGATCTTGCATCACGGGATGTGGTATCACGCGCTATCGCCATCGAAATCCGTGAAGGACGCGGCTTCGATATGAATGGGATCAGTTACGTAAAATTAAAATTAGATCATTTAGGCCCTGCACTCATCAAATCACGTTTACCGGGTATTCGCGAACTGGCCATCAACTTCGCTCATGCCGATCCCATTGAATCGCCTATTCCTGTTGCCCCAACTTGTCATTATATGATGGGCGGCATTCCCACCAATCGTCATAGCCAAGCCCTCATGCTCAATGAAAAGAAAGAGGCTGTCCCTATTCTGGGTTTATATGCCGTGGGGGAATGTGCTTGCGTTTCTGTGCATGGCGCAAATCGTCTGGGTGGCAATTCCTTGCTTGACCTCATCGTATTTGGACGCGCTGCTGCACTACACGTCACGGAAAGTTTACGCAGCGGCTTGCCCGCAAGTGAACCCACAAGTACACAAGTCGATGCTGCTTTGCACCGCTTACAACGCTGGGACAATACACCGAAAGGTGAAAGTTTCGTGAGAATTCGCAAAGAAATGCAAACCGTGATGCAAATGGATTTTGGCGTCTTTCGTCACGCCAAAAGCATGGAAGAGGGCTTTAAAAAATTAAAAGCCTTAAAAGAACGTTTGGCACACGCTGCATTGCCTGACACAAGCAAAGTCTTCAATACATCGCGCATTGAAGCCTTAGAGTTAGACAACCAAATGGCTGTCGCTTTTGCCACTGCGGCATCGGCTATCGCACGCACAGAAAGCCGTGGCGCACATAGCCGTGACGACTATCCTAAACGCGACGACGAGAACTGGCTCAAACATACGCTATACTTGCCTGATGGCAGCATAGAAACACGCCCTGTCAACATGAAACCTTTAACAATGGAACCTTTCCAACCCAAAGAACGTATTTATTAAAAAAGGCACCTTATTTTATGATCATGCAAACCACAGACATTCCCTTTTCCATTTATCGTTTTAATCCAGAAAAAGATAAAAAACCTTATATGCAAGATTTCACACTTCAGATCGCCAAAGGGTCTGATCTGATGCTATTAGAAGCCTTGATCGAACTCAAAGCGCAAGATGAAACATTAACATTTCGTCGTTCTTGTCGTGAAGGCGTCTGCGGTTCTGATGGGATGAACATCAATGGAAAAAATGGTTTGGCATGCATCACGCCGCTGTCTTCACTTAAAACGCCCATCACTATTCGTCCTTTACCTGCTTTCCCTGTCATCCGCGATCTCGTTGTCGATATGACACAGTTTTATAAACAATACGAAAAAATAAAACCTTTTTTACAAAATGATAATCCTCCGCCAGCAAAAGAACGTTTGCAATCACCTGAGGAGCGCGCAAAACTGGATGGTTTATATGAATGTATTCTTTGCGCTTGTTGCACAAGCGCCTGTCCTTCGTATTGGTGGAATCCAGAAAAATTTATTGGGCCTGCAGGCTTGCTTGCCGCTTACCGTTTTATTGCAGACAGCCGTGATACCGCAACTGAAAAACGCTTGGAAGACTTACAAGATCCTTTCAGTGTGTTTCGATGCCGTACTATCATGAACTGCGCAAACGCTTGTCCAAAACATCTAAACCCCACGGAAGCGATCATCAAGATCAAGGATAGAATGTTAGACGAAGCAACATAGGGCTGATGATGTCTGATTTTCATTCTTTAAATGCAAGACAATCTACCAGCTATCTTTGCGATGGCAATGCATCTTATTTAGAAAATCTTTACGAACAATTTCTAGAAAATCCAAATCAAGTTTCTGCAACTTGGCGCAGGTATTTTCAATCATTGCAACCCGCGCCTACTGATGCACTTCATAAAAAAATACGCGCTGAAATTGCAAGTTGGTCTAAACACGCATCCTCTGCAAACACAGTGGATGGACTTAAGCAAGCTCAAATATGGGCTTATATTCAAGCTTATCGTGCCTACGGCCACTTTCATGCAACCCTGGATCCTTTACAATTAACAACAAAACCTTCTGTTACTCAGCTAGAAATAACCTTCCACGGATTAACGAATGCCGACGAACAAACGTCATTTGACACAGCGGGATTAACAAACATACCCATTACATTTTCCAAGCTTCAATCAATTTTAAAAAAAATATATTGTGGCAACATCGGTTATGAATACATGCATTTATCTTCCGTCGAACAATTACAATGGTTGCGTGAACGTATTGAAGGCCCCCAAGGGAATTTTTCTTTTTCTCATGATCTTAAAAAACATATTTTAAATCAACTCACAGCGGCAGAAGGACTTGAAAAATATTTAGGATCAAAATACGTAGGACAAAAACGTTTTGGCTTAGAGGGCGGCGAGAGTTTAATTCCTTGCTTGGATGAAATCATTCAATTAACCAGCCAATATGACACACAGGAAATTGTCATCGGTATGGCACACCGCGGCCGCTTAAATGTATTGGTCAATATCATGGGGCGCCCTCCACATGATTTATTTTTAGAATTTGAAGGAAAGAAAAATCACGATGGTATCCGATCCGGTGATGTCAAATACCATCTTGGTTTTTCTTCGGATATCCAAGGAAAAAAAGGGCCGATACATCTTGCATTAGGTTTTAACCCTTCTCATCTTGAGATCATCACACCTGTTGTCGAAGGTTCTGTACACGCACGTCAGCGCGTCTGGAATGACACAAAGTACAATAAAATTATTCCTATTCAGATTCACGGCGATGCTTCTTTTGCAGGACAGGGTGTCGTCATGGAAACATTAAATCTTTCGCAAGCCCGCGGTTTCACCACGGGAGGAAGCATCCACATCGTCGTTAATAATCAAATTGGTTTTACGATCAGTAATCCTCATGATGCACGCTCAACTTATTATTGCACTGATATCGCCAAAATGGTGGAAGCCCCCATTTTCCATGTCAACGCCGACGATCCTGAAGCTGTATTGTTTATCACACGACTGGCAACAGAATTTCGCATGACATTTAATCGTGATGTCGTCATTGATTTAGTTTGCTATCGTCGACATGGCCATAATGAAGCAGATGAGCCTGCCGCAACACAGCCCATCATGTATCAATCCATTAAACAACATCCCAGCACATTATCACTTTATGCAACAAAATTAATTCAAGAAAAATTAGTCACACAAGCTGAGGTTGACCAACTTGCCTTGCATTATCGTGACGCCTTAGATCAAGGGTCGGTCGTATTACAAACCATCGAATCCTCTCAAACCACACCCCACCGGGTTAATTGGACGCTGTATATCAATCAAGAATGGACCGCCCCCTACACTTCTGCGATCCCTCTTCCTGAATTAAAAAAATTAGCAAAAAATCTTGAAGCCTTACCCGAAGGATTCACCCTGCAACCCCAAGTCAAAAAGCTGATGGATGAACGCAAGAAAATGGCTGAAGGAACACTTCCCTTAAATTGGGGATTTGCAGAAAGCTTAGCGTTCGCAAGTTTAGTTAACGAAGACATTCATGTCCGTCTTTCAGGACAAGACAGTGCACGCGGCACATTCGCACATCGCCATGCGGTATTACACGATTACAAAACAGGGCAAACTTACACGCCGCTTGAACACGTCGGATCAAAACAAGCCCCTTTTATTGTTGTCGACTCACTTTTATCTGAAGAAGCTGTCATGGGATTTGAATACGGTTACGCTTCAACCTATCCCCATGCTTTAGTGATATGGGAAGCACAATATGGTGATTTTGCTAATGGCGCACAAGTCATTATCGATCAATTCATCAGCTCAGCAGATCAAAAATGGGGACGATTATGCGGATTAACTTTATTGTTACCGCACGGTTATGAAGGCGCAGGACCTGAACATTCCTCTGCACGCCTAGAACGTTATTTACAACTTTGTGCACAACACAATATGCAAGTCTGTGTTCCCTCCACGCCCGCGCAAATCTTTCATCTTTTACGTCGTCAAGTGAAACGTCCTTTTAGAAAACCTTTAATTGTCATGTCACCTAAAAGTTTGTTACGCCATAAATTAGCCATTTCTTCTTTAGCAGACCTCGCTTCAGGTGAATTTAAAAATTTAATTTCTGAAGTTGATACGATTGATCCCGCACAAGTCAAACGAGTTATTATTTGCAGCGGCAAAGTCTATTTTGATTTACTTGAAAAGAGACGTTCAGAAAAATTAAACCACATTGCTATTCTTCGTATTGAACAGCTTTATCCTTTTCCACACGATGCATTAACAGAAGAATTAAAACATTATAACAATGCAAAAAAGATCATTTGGTGTCAAGAAGAACCACGCAACCAAGGTGCCTGGTATTGCACACAACATCATTTAATTGCTTGCCTGGCTCCAGGCCAACACTTACATTATGCAGGACGTGAAGCCTCTGCCTCACCTGCCGCTGGATATATGTCATTACACTTGGAACAACAAGCCAGCTTAGTTAAGCAAGCCTTAGAAGGAAATAACTCATGACGATTGAAATTAAAGTGCCTGTTCTCCCCGAATCTGTTGCAGATGCCACGGTCATCACTTGGCACAAAAAAGCAGGCGACACTGTGAAACGTGATGAAATTCTTGTGGATCTTGAAACCGACAAAGTCGTGCTTGAAGTCCCCGCACCCAACACTGGTATCCTTGAAAAAATCGAAAAACCCGTTGGCAGTGTTGTAAAATCGCAAGAAATCTTAGGGACAGTCAATGAAAACGCGGCAACACAAACACTTGTTGCAAATACCACGCCAGAAACAAAACAAGTAAGCAAACCCGCTACTGCAATCACAGAAACATCCGCACTCACCGCACCCCTTGCCACACCTTCAGCACGTCGCGCAGCTTCAGAAAACGATATTGATTTACAAAAAATAGAAGGTTCAGGTAAAGGAGGCCGCATTATAAAAGAAGATGTTTTACAACCCTCAACGCCCACGCCTGTCACACCCACAACGATAAGTTTTGATAGCGCACCGGGTTCTCGCCTGGAAAAACGCGTTCCCCTGTCACGCTTAAGAGCACGCATTGCCGAACGCCTACTTCAAGTTAAAAACAGCACCGCACTGCTCACCACATTTAACGAAATCAACATGCAATCCGTCATTCATGCACGCACAGAATATAAAGAATCGTTTGAGAAAAAACACGGTGTAAAGTTAGGGTTTATGTCTTTCTTCACACATGCCGTTGTTGAAGCTTTAAAAAGTTTTCCCATCATCAATGCCTCGCTTGAAGACAATGACATTGTTTATCATGGTTATTATGATATTGGCATGGCTGTTTCAACGGAACGTGGTTTGGTTGTGCCTATTTTACGTGACGTTGATAAAA
>MGYM01000072.1:0-7103 GCA_001801745.1 Gammaproteobacteria bacterium RIFCSPLOWO2_02_FULL_38_11 | reverse complement strand
TCTTTATTATCAACCCCCATCATCAACCCACCGCAGAGTGCCATTTTAGGTTTACACAAAATTCAAGAACGTCCCATTGTTGAAAACGGACAAGTGGTGGCACGCCCTATGATGTACGTTGCTTTATCCTATGATCATCGTTTAATTGACGGTAAAGAATCCGTACAGTTCCTCGTCACGATCAAACAATTTCTTGAAGATCCTTCAAGATTACTTCTTGCTATCTAATCCCTCTGGAGCTGACAAATAAATGAATTTACATGAATACCAAGCTAAACATTTGCTTGAAAAATATAATCTTCCAGTCCCCTTAGGCGAAGTGGCTTCCAGCCCAGAAGAAGCCATCATGATAGCTGACAAACTTGGCCGCCATCGCTGGGTTGTCAAAGCGCAAGTGCATGCGGGTGGCCGTGGTAAAGCGGGCGGTGTTAAATTAGTTTCTTCAAAAGAAGAATTAATAAACGCCGTAAAATCCTTGTTGGGCACACGCCTCGTGACCTATCAAACAGATGCACAAGGCCAGCCTGTCAACCAACTTTTGATTGCACAACCCTGTGACATAAAACGAGAATTATATTTAGGTGCCGTTATTGATCGCACACAACAGCGTCTGGTTTTTATGGCCTCGACAGAAGGCGGTGTTGAAATTGAAAAAATAGCAAAAGACACGCCTGAAAAAATAATAAAAATTATCCTTGATCCTTTAATTGGTGCGATGCCTTACCAGGCACGTGAATTAGGTTTTAAATTAAATTTATCGTTAGATCAAATAAAACAATTCACATACATTTTCACACAACTTTCAAAATTATTTATCGAAAACGATTTAAGTTTACTTGAAATCAACCCGCTTGTGATAACGCAAGAAGACACCTTATTGTGTTTAGATGCCAAAATCACATTAGACGACAATGCACTTTTTCGTCATCCTAATTTAAGAACTTTGCGTGACCCCACACAAGAAAATGAACGTGAAAACCACGCGCATGAATGGGAGTTAAGCTATATTCCCTTGGAAGGAAACATTGGTTGCATGGTCAACGGCGCGGGTTTAGCGATGGCCACGATGGATTTAATTAAATTGCACGGCGGCAACCCTGCGAATTTTCTTGATGTCGGGGGTGGTGCAACGAAAGATCGTGTCACAGAAGCCTTCAAAATTATTCTTTCTGATAAAAATGTCAAAG
This sequence comes from Gammaproteobacteria bacterium RIFCSPLOWO2_02_FULL_38_11, assembly GCA_001801745.1. GTDB lineage: Bacteria > Pseudomonadota > Gammaproteobacteria > HIGHO2-12-38-15 > HIGHO2-12-38-15 > HIGHO2-12-38-15. Next base: position 5,916 of record MGYM01000072.1, on the reverse strand, counting down.
GCATTCTCGTTAATATTTTTGGTGGCATTGTACGTTGTGATTTAATTGCAGAAGGCATCATCGACGCGGTTAAAGACGTAGGCATTAAAATCCCTGTCGTCGTCCGACTTGAAGGTAATAATGCAGACATCGGTGCAAAAAAATTAAGTGCAAGTGGTTTAAATATTATTGCGGCACAGAGTCTCACAGACGCTGCAAAGCGCATTGTGAATTCCATTAAGGAAGTATCATGATCCTCATTAACAAACAAACAAAAGTTCTCTGCCAAGGTTTCACGGGCCAACAAGGCACGTTTCATTCTGAACAAGCCATTGAATACGGCACACAGATGGTAGGTGGCGTCACCCCAGGCAAAGGCGGACAAACGCATTTAAGTCTTCCGGTATTTAACACCGTCAAAGAAGCACTTGCAGCAACTGAAGTTAATGCCAGCGTGATTTATGTGCCTGCGCCTTTTTGTAAAGATTCCATTATTGAAGCCATTGATGCAGGCATCAAACTCATAGTCTGCATTACAGAAGGGGTTCCCACACAAGACATGTTATATGTGAAAGCATATTTAAAAAATTTTCCTGACACGCGATTGATTGGCCCCAATTGTCCAGGCATCATCACACCGGGGGAATGTAAAATTGGCATCATGCCGGGTTACATTCATCAAAAAGGAAAAGTCGGCATCGTCTCCCGCTCGGGCACTTTAACGTATGAAGCGGTTAAGCAAACCAGCGATTTAAATCTCGGCCAAACAACGTGTATTGGCATTGGCGGTGATCCCATCCCGGGCATGAGTTTCATTGATGTCTTAAGTTTATTTCAGAAAGATCCCGAAACAGAAGCGATCATCATGGTGGGAGAAATCGGCGGAACAGCAGAAGAAGAAGCGGCAGCGTTTATCAAACATCATGTTAAAAAACCAGTAATTTCTTATATTGCGGGTGTCACAGCGCCAGCTGGAAAACGCATGGGCCATGCGGGTGCAATCATTGCGGGAGGCAAAGGCACAGCCGCAGAAAAATTCGCAGCCCTAGAAGCCGCTGGCGTACACACCGTACGCTCACCTGCTGATATTGGCATGAAAGTAAAAGAAATATTGAGCGCAGCGAATTACAGGAAATAAAAATTTATTGCATTATAAAATAAAAATAGTTAACATCCTGGCATTAAAAACTAAAAAGGAAAACACCCTCATGTATTTCAAACGAAAAGAACTTAACACTTTAATACTCCCCGAACTTTTACAAGAACTCAATCCCGATCAAATCCCGCTTAAATTGCGTTATACCAGCGACATTCAATATCAAAAAGAAGTAGCACTCGCACTTGAGCAACATCGCCTTACACTTTCACAACAAATGAATCCGGAAGAACACACCCACTTTCTTCTGAAAATGGCAACGGCTTTTTTAGAAAGTGGTTTATATGGAAAAGCAGAAGCTTATTTTCATGAAACATTAAATAATTTAGAGCATGTCCAAAATTCAAATTCAAGAGAACTCATCAGGGCACGCTGTTTTTTTGGTTATGCTGTTGTGTTTCGTGAATTAAGAAAAGAGCAAGAAAAAGCGAATGAGTATTTTCAGAAATCATGGGATACCACAGGTATCTTAAATCAACGCGACTTCTGGGTCGCCAAGTTACAGGCCGATATTTGTCGTAACTGGGGTATTTTCCATTTAACAACTCAACACTATCTTGAGGCTATGGATCGTTTTGAACAAGGTATCAAAATTGCAAGACAATTCCCTGAATTAAGGCTCTTCCTCATTCCTTTAATTAACTACGCAGGTTTAGCCGCTGGCAGAGCTGTTCCAACAAGGCTAACTAAAAATGAATGTGATGATTTTACCGATAAAGCAAAGAAGTATTTTGATGAAGCTAGCAACGCTTATCGCGACGAAATTTCAAGAGACCCAACACTTAAAACAGATTGCCAAGATTATGCATCACACCTTTATCACCGTGGCCTGGTATGCAAAATTACCGAAGATTATGAACACGCAATTCAATATCTTGGAGACGCCCTGCGTATTCGCCGTGAGTGTCATTATGAAGGTCAGCAAAGAGGAAGAATTGCAGATATATTATTTGATTTAGGTGACGCTTATTTAAATAGTGATAATTTTCACTATGCGCGCCCTGCACTTGAAGAAGCAAAAACGATTTATGCTGAATTAGACAATAAACCAAAACAAGCCGCTGTGGAAGATTTACTGGAAAGATGCCCACAAGAAGAAGCCGCGACTTCGTTGAGATGCGCCTCCACCCACTAAACCAATTAAGCTATTTTGGCTTTCACACTGAGATCGCGGGTTCCCGGCAATTGCTGATACGCTTGTAATAAAATAGAAAAATCTTCACGCTGCCAAACCCGATAATTATCTTTAGGAAAAATAATTTCTTTCAAATCGGAAAATGTTTTGTTTTTATATTTTGAATCGAAATAATTAACAGGAATTTGTTTATTTCGCACTTTTTAATAAAACTTAAAGGGGGTGTGTTTGCGTTAATTTTTTCACGCCAAACAATAAATCCGCCTCTTCTTGAGTAATCACCTCGGCAGCCAAACCTGCTGTGACGCGCGGCACAAACTCCTCTCCTGAAATTTTTCCTTCTTTCAGCGCTTTCCTAAGACGATATTGGATTGTTTCTATTTTTAAAAGAAGATCAAAATAGCGATCACTTACCGCCTCATTGTTTTCCTCGGCTTGTAAAAACAAACTTGAAATAATGCGTTCTCTTTCTTTTCCAGGCAACAACATCGTCATGGCAGTGTCATTTTCAGAAAATGAGGAGGGACGTTTTTGACGAGCACCATAAGGAAAAACAATTTTTTTTATAAAAAGATGGAACTTACTTTTAGAAAAATAGAAAATCACTTCTAACATTTTTTCTTGAATCTCAAACAAAAGCATTTTAAAAATTTGATTCACAAGTGACAACTGCTCTTCATTCCATTGTGTTTTCTGTAAATAATTTAAAAAAGCAGAACCCAAGCTCAACAAGCCTAGATTTTCAGACAAAATCACAAGCAACTTTTCTCTCTTGTTTTTTGAAAGCGTGATGAAAAATGCAAAATCAACCAATAATGAAAAAGCATAACAATATTGGTCAAAACGCTGATAATAGCGCTTGTTAATGGTATACGGCGCATTGCTCAAACGCCCTGCACTTAAACTCAAAAGCAAGCCTTGAAGAAAATGAGTAATAAAATCTCCCCAACGACGAAAGATAATATCATCAAATTCTGTCAAGTTATTTTCTTTAATTGCATAAAGCTCTTGAAAAAAATAAGAATGATCCTGCAAAATGGCTCGTTGTATTTTATCATCAGCAATATTTATATTAACGCGATCCATGTTTTTTTTTGCATGTTTAAATAATATATTTGAAAACCCTTGACGAACTTTTTTTACATTCAAAATAATCACAAAAACAAAATAGCTCACCCACAAAAACCCTGAAACATAAAACGACTTCCCTATAAAAAGGGTATTTGTAAAAAGCCAAAGTCCAAGAAAAAAACTCCAGAAACGCAAACTCTTACGTTTTAAAATTAAAAAAAACGTGAAAACAATAAAAAACAGATTAACGATCGCTTCCATCTTAAAAATACCTTAAAAAGCATTTGCAAAAATCGCCAGTATCTAAGCTATTTTGTTAGATACTGGAGGAGTTATATTATTAAACGATTAATGGAAATTAGAAACAAATCGCGCGCAGACTTTTAAAAACGAAAAAAACGTAGAACTATCGCCCACTTACAGTTCAAGGCTGTAACCCTTGAGCGCTTGGAGGCATTGCACCCTGACATAACTCGCGAACCCGATAGCAGTGTGAAGAAAACAACGCATTTCTATTACCACCAAACTTCGCTATAACAGACTCACGCCGCTTGCTTATTCGTGCTTCCAATGTCTCATCGTCTCTTCCTTGAAATTTAGGTATATATCTCCGATCGATCTTTATTTCTGGTTTAGAAGGAGCTGTTTGCGCTTGATCGACGCTAGCAGCATTTTCATTAGACAATACCAGGGGGGATTCTCCCAAACCCTCCACCAGCGTATTTAAGTCCTCAATCTTTACTTCCATGCTAAAAAAATTTTTCTCATGATTGCGTTGGGACTCTCTTTCCATCAATAACGCTGAAAGTCCTGGCAACAAAGCCGCTAACAGGCACGCCCCTGCTACAATGCTAAGGATAACAAGAATCCCCACAGCTGAACTAATCATACCAAGCGCTGCTGCTGCTATTGCCGTTATAAGAGCAGTCCCCCCTAAAACCAGTCCACTGAGACCAAGCACTACGGTACCAAAAAATAAAAAACCAACCCCTGTCATCCCTATTCTTGCCATGTAGTATCTTTTAGAAAGCAAGTCATTTAAAACAGTAGTGTCAATTTCAAAATCCCGAACCAATGCAGTTATGTCAATGACTTTTTCAGTAGATAACTGATCCAATTTTTTAGAAATGCCCTCTAAAAAGTCAGCTAAGAAGCCATCCAAAGTCTGTAAATAATAAGGGTAGATAGCACCACGCTCCTCCAGCGGATCCGCGACACCTTCAATATAGTACCCGGCACACCTCGGATCTGAGAGACCTGATAAGTGACATAACAAAACTCTGCGAGAAAATAAATCTTCACGTGTTTTCAAATAAGTTAAAATTGTTGTTAAAGTGTTTCCGAATTGACTATCGGAGTCCACCTTTTTCATTAAATCATCTATTTCTTTTCTCGCCTTATTAAAAACAAGTTTATTTTCATTTTGTTTTAAAACTTGGGTTTCTTCAGCTTGAGCTTGTGAAGAAGAAATCGCTGTTTGTGGTTGCGATTTTTCACCTATTAAATCTGTTACTGCTTGGTTAAAATCAGCCACTTTTCCTGGATCCAACAGGCTTTTCTTTTTTTCAAAAAAATCACGTTCGTGAGCATCTTGAAAATTCTTAAGCTTACTCAATTCATCATTAACTGACGCTAACTGGTCAGCTATCCTTGACGCGTTGTCTTGTTCTTCTTTTGTCAATTGAGAAGCCAACAACAAGCTCGCCAATGCACTATCAATCTGATCTACCAACCCCACCACAGGTCCTTTTTTAAGATCTGTTCGGAGCCTTTGGAGGACTGAACGACTTGAAAGATCCCTGCGATCGCTACATAGGTAATAACACTCATCATCGTTTAAAGGCTTAAATCTAAGTTTTTCCGAAAAATCTTTTAGAAAAGCTTGAATTTTTTCTATCGGAGTAGCAGGAGAACTTACTGGAACCTCAAGGGGTGATTGTTCGGAAGGAGTATCTGAAACCTCAGGAAACTGAGAGGAAGACGAGGCGGGCAGCTGGCTTATAGCGCTTGGGCTTCCTTCACTCGTATTTAACGTTCTTAGAACCGCAGATGTACGTCTAAAAAAAACATCAGGTGAAATTGGCATAAAAAATTTATCCTCCTCACATCATGAAAAATCATCAAAAGTTGTATCTTTTTCCCATTTTTAAAAAACTCGAGAATTTAAAAATGGGTTTTAGCTTATCATGAAAATTAAAAAAAGAACTTAAGCAAACATTAAATTTTATATTTTGAATTTCTGGATAAAGTCCCGCGCTGTAGGTTACTGTGTTGAAATCAAGGCTTCAACGCAGTAACCCACTCTAAGCAGCAGCAGAAACGCGGATCTGAGGTACATCAGCATGTGATGTTTGTAATTCCTCAGCATTTTTTGAAAAGAACGTATTTTTATTATTAAGTAATCTTTCCTCAACACGCTGAGACGTCTTACTTATTCGTTCTTTCAATTCATTATCATCTCGTTGAAACCCAGGTATGTACTGACGATCGATCTCTATTTCCAAACTTGTTTGCGCTTGATCAGCGTCAGCACTCTCTGCGGTCGTCACTGGCTTTTCTTCAGAATCGGACAACG
>MGYM01000071.1:2180-4953 GCA_001801745.1 Gammaproteobacteria bacterium RIFCSPLOWO2_02_FULL_38_11 | reverse complement strand
GTGTTTTGTTTGATTTCTCAAAAAAAGCTGTTATAGTTTACGGTACATCTAATAAAAATAAAGGCCCCTACGATGGATCCTCAACCTTCAGCGGGTTCAAATGGAAATGTAAAGACCCCTTCTGCTTCAACCTCTTTCTATTTACCTGTTTTTAGTATCCATATAAACCAAACATCCTCCCCTCCTCACAATAGTTACCTCGCCGCTTATTATCAGCGTTTGTTTACACCTGAATTACTTTTCCAAACCATCAAAGAAGGTAAATTAACATTTATTCAATTAGCTTTTGAAACAAGATACACGCCTATAGACCTGAGTTTAGTGAGGGAAAATTCAAAAAAACAGCTTGAATCAGTCATTTCAAAACAAATCGAAATTCTTTTAAAACAGGAAATTAAATCTTATCAAGCAGAAGCCATAAGAAAATATTTGAATGAATTTTCCTCTCAGGAAGCGAAAGTTAAAATTCTAAATCAAGATTTAAATGTAGCTGTTAACACCGGTTGTGCGACTGTCTTAAAGTATTATGAAAGAAACTATTTAAAGAAATGGGTGAGTTGTGTAAGACAAGGTGACGTTTTGGAATATAAGGGAAATGCCTGTGCTTTGACAAACAATGACGGTGAAACGAAATTACAACTCAATCAGTTTGTCTCACGACTCGCGTTAGATACGCAAGGTTTACTACAAAATAATGCCAAGCTTTATCATTTGGCTTTTCAGGCTGACGCTCAAAACCCAGCGGCATTTCGTCAGCATTTAATAAAAACAAGGGATCGGCTTTCTCAAGAAGAATCTACAGCAGAGGCGCAATATAAGTATTATGAAAAAGGAAGATTGCAGTTTGAAATGGAAGTTGGAAGCAATGATGAAATAAGAAGAGTGGAGCGAGAACAAAGAATAAAAGTTCATGATTTTCTTGAAAACTGGCAAGAGGGCGCGCCTTCCAATTTAGAAAAAACGCTTTTTAATCTTTTTGGATTGAAAAAAACTGATCCTGATTTTGAAAAAGAATTTGAAAATATTTTTCACTACCCTGATTTTGATTTTAGAAATAAAAAATTATTGTATTTTGCTGTAGCGCATCAACAACCTAAAATATTCAAACAATTATTAGCGTATTATCAGGCTGCCCGTGTCAATCCTCTGGAAGAGGAAGGCAGTGAACAGAATATGGTTCTCCTTTATTTTAAAAATAAGAAATTATTGTATTTGGCTGCAGTGCATCAACAGCTTGAAATATTCAAACAATTATTGGCGTATTATCAGGCTATCCATCGCAATCCTCTGGAAGAGGAAGACAGTGATCAAAGCACGGTTTTTCATGGCTTGATTGATTTGCTTAATGCGAAAAATGGAAAAACAGCAATAGAAAAGCTAGATTTTATATTAGCAGCCCTTAAAGCACTTTTTAGTGTAGTGGAGGAGATTGAAAAAACCCAAGCAAGCTCAAGTAATACATCGTCTGACAGCCTCATAAAAAAAGCAAGAGAAAAAGTTGTGAGATTACGAACAGATGAAAATAAGAGTTTATTGTATTTATCAGTAGTGCATCAACAGCTTGAAATATTTAAACAATTATTAACGTATTATCAGGCTACCCATCGCAATCCTTTGGAAGAGGAAGACAGCGATCAAAGCACGGTTTTTCATGGCTTGATTGATTTGCTTAATGCGAAAAATGGAAAAACAGCAACAGAAAAGCTAGATTTTATATTAGCAGCCCTTAAAGCACTTTTTAGTGTAGTGGAGGAAATTGAAAAAACCCAAGCAAGCTCAAGTAATGCATCGTCTGGCAGCCTCATAAAAAAAGCAAGAGAAGAAGTTGTGAGATTACGAACAGCTGAAAATAAGGGCTTGCTGTATTTATCAGTAGAGCATCAAAGACTTGATATATTAAAACAACTGTTAGTTTATTATCGAATGGGAAACAGCAATCCACTGGAAGAAGATAATGAAAAAGTGCCATTGCTTCATGTATTACTTCATCCCTTGGATATAGAAAATGAAAAAACAAAAACAGAAAAGCTAGATTTTATATTAGCAGCCCTTAAAGCACTGTTTGGTGTGGCGGAGGAGGTTGAAAAAAGCCAAGCAAGTTCAAGCAAGGCATCGTCTGACAGCCTCATAAAAAAAGCAAGAGAAAAAATACGGGAATTTTTTTACAAAACAAATCATTTAGAAAAAACAGTAATGGAAATAGTATTAGAGAAAAATCAATCTCGTCTAATTGATTACGTATTGAAATCCCATATTGAGCCACAGCGTAGTGATTTATGCCTCTCTCTTCAACAGAATAAAACATCGCAAAGACTTTCTCTTTTCTTAAAGAGCGCCTATGAAATAATGCAAAATTACGAAGATGAACTACGAAAACGAGAAGAATATTATGAAAATACACTTCAAGGATTAAGGCAGGGAGGGAAATGGGATGAGTTTGATGATGAGACTATTTCTTTAGAAAACACGAGCCCACATCGTTGTTTGCTTCGCCGAAGAGATCTCAATGCGCTTTGGTTGGCTTGGGACCTTGCGATTTATTTAAGAAACGATCAACATTTTGCGCAAGAAGTTTTTTTACGTGCGGACAGGGCAAAATCATATATTAGCCTCAGTCAAGGTTCAAAATTATTTGATCCTTTGTACAGGTTGGCCACACAATTTATGCATTATGAAATAGACGGTCAGGGAAGAAAAAAAGAGCTCATTGTTTCTAACAAAGAGCGCCGGGAAATTGAAGAAATAAAGAATCAATCTCAACAACAACATTCAC
>MGYM01000071.1:0-1929 GCA_001801745.1 Gammaproteobacteria bacterium RIFCSPLOWO2_02_FULL_38_11 | reverse complement strand
AACGCAGCCGCACGCCTATTTTTACTTTTTTTGGAGAGGAAGATGGGGGTGAAGGGATAGAGCCCTTACCTTCTTCAAGAGAGGGCTATGCTGAGCTAGTGGATTCCGACTCAGAAGAAGGGGCGTTGCCACGAACAGGACAGCAAGGTAAACGGAAAACATGAGATTGGAGAGAACACGATGAGCCTACCACAAGCATTATTTTCTCAATGGAATGAAGCCATCTATCAATTAAAAAAAGCAAGTTCATCTTATTTGCTTTCTGTTTTTTATCAACAACATAAAAATAAAGACATGAGAAAACGTGTTTATATTAACTTTCAAGAAGCTGAACTAAGAACAGATAAAATAGATGGCATTTCCCTACAAGCGGTACAAGATGAAATTGATTTTTACGAAAAAGAAAAAACAAAAAATATTTTTTATCATTTTTGGGTTTGGCTTAAAGGATTCTTCACAGGATTGCACCAACGTCGGATGTTAATGATTTATCATGATCTGATGCGCCTAGAGTATAAAACCTGTCGGGAATTAGGCAACCCTGATTTAGCGACGCACGGGCAACTGGCCTTTGATTATTTAGAAAATAGAATTCAGCGTTTGAAGCAATTTATCCATCAAGATCTTTATGGTAAATCCCAAGTTCTCGGTGAAGCATTAATGGCGTGGTCGGCGTATCTTGAGAAATTAAAAACATTAAAGGGCGGTGAGCTTGTTGAAGATCCTGCCATCACGAAACAATATCAAGAGAATGAAACACGTAGTTTGATTGAGACACCGCAGTCAAAACAAGCGGCGATGAGCACGAGTCAGTTATCCGAAGTGGAAAGGACTGACAGCCCCAGTGCATTGAGCACAGCTTGGCGAGAAGACGCGGCCAAATTAAAACGTTTGGCTGATGATATTCAAAAATCATTAATGCTTTATCCTCTAAGCGAAAGAGAAAGAAAAAAGGAAATGCTAAGTGACGAACTAGAGAAAGCATATCGACGTTGTGCCTTGAAATATCATCCTGATCGCAATCCAGAAAACAAAGAAAAAGCAGAAAGTTATTTTAGTAGCTTGGGCGTTTGGGTCAGTGTACAACGTGCTTGCTTGAGAGAAGAAAACAGTGATGAAGCGCTTGAAGTTGTTGTTTTAAAAACAGAAAAAGAAGTGTTAACACCCGAAGAAAAACAGATAAAGGATTTTCGGGATAGAAATTTAGATGTGTGGTGTGAACTATGGGTGGAGTTAAGAAAGGATCCGGCATATTGGAAAGACCTTAAAGATCAAATAAAGAAATGGGATGAAGAGTTTAAAGCTCAAATTGCAGTTATTCACCAAAAACTGGATGCACAAGAAGCGCGCCACAGAGAAGAGATGCATACGCAAGGAGAAGCCCAAGAAGCGCGGCACAGAGAAGAGATGCATTTGCAAGCACAACAACAAGCACAACAAGCACAACAACAAGCACAACAACTTCTTATTTTAATGAGCGTGCTGACACCCGAGCAACAAGAAAGAATAAGACAGAGCATGGCAGCCGCGACAACGCCATCCCACCCAAGGAGCGCTTCAGACACCGGGGCCAGCTCGGTTTCCCGTTCTTCAGCAGGGCTTCCTCCTAAAAAGACGGCGGCCGCCAGTGCAAGTTCTTCAAGTCACCCTGCTTCACCCCGCCCTTCTGACCCTGTGCCACAACGCAGCCGCACGCCTATTTTTACTTTTTTTGGAGAGGAAGGGAGTGGGGTGGAGGCGTCACTACAGAATAGCGCAGAAGAGGATACGCCTTTATTAGGTGATAAAAATAAAAGATAGGTGAAAGTAAGGAAGCCAAAAAATCCCAAGTAAAGTAACAAGGATTTTTTTTATTTTTTTAAGAATTTTTGAATTTTAAAATATTTTGTTTTTTTATTATTAAGGGCATCTCTAAAAATTAGAAATTTT
>MGYM01000070.1:2754-15198 GCA_001801745.1 Gammaproteobacteria bacterium RIFCSPLOWO2_02_FULL_38_11 | reverse complement strand
TGACACTAACACCTCAGCAGGTCGTAACCGACTGTTATAATTCGAACCCAAAGCAAAACCGTAAGCGCCCACATCACAAATTGCCAACAAGTCATCGGGCTTGATTGAAAGCGGCCGATCTAATCCCAAAAAATCTCCCGTTTCACAGACTGGCCCGACCACATCATAAGTTGCTTTAGCCGATGTACGCTTTTCCACAGGCATAATCTGATGCCAGGCTTGGTATAAAGCAGGACGCATTAAATCATTCATCGCCGTATCAACAATCGCAAAATTTTTCGTTTTAGTTTTTTTTATATATTCTATTTTTGTGATCAACACCCCCGCATTACCTATCAATGCGCGACCCGGTTCAAGCACCAGGGTCTTTGAATATTTATTCATTTTTTTGTATAAAGCAGAAATATATTTTTTAACATCCACTGTTTTTTCATTGCGATACGGAATGCCAACCCCACCACCCATGTCTAAAAAATCTAATTCGATATTTTGTTTCTTTAATTTTTCTAATAAATTTAATAATTTTTCTAATCCGATTATAAAGGGGGTTATTTCATTAATCTGCGAACCCAAATGACAAGCAAGCCCTTTGATTTTTAAAAAAGGTAGGCGTTTGGCATAACGATACGCTTCTATACTTTCAGACATCGCAATGCCAAATTTATTATGTTTCAAGCCGGTGGTGATATAAGGATGGGAATCAATAGGAATATGCGGGTTAACGCGCAATGCAATGGGCGCAATGATTCTCGCACTTTTTGCAATGGCACTGATACGCTCTAATTCAGGAACAGATTCTATATTAAAACAAAAAATACCGACTTCTAAAGCACGTTTGATTTCAGCGCTTGTTTTTCCCACGCCTGAAAAAATAATTTTCTGAGGGTCGCCCCCTGCCAACAAAACACGTTCTAATTCCCCTTGAGAAACAATATCAAAACCTGCGCCTAGTTTTGAAAATAATTTTATTATTCCCAAATTTGAATTGGCTTTTAAGGCATAGCAAATTAAATGTTTGGAACCACGACAAGCGCCTGAAAAAACATCCCAATTTTTTTTAATTTGCGCATGCGAATAAAGATAAAGGGGTGTACCCCACTTTTTAACGATCGATTGTATTGACGCTTCCTCGATCATTAACTTGTTTTTCTGATAATGCATCATGTTTTTCATTTTCATAGGACTTACGCAAAACAAGTATTTTTGTGTTGCAACAAGGCATAAATCGAGTTTCGGCCTGCGTTTATAACTAATAAATGAGGACGCGAACGAGATTTATAACGATGTTGCAACCAAAAAGACGACGTTTTGCTAAGTCCTATCTCATTGGATTTTTCAGGAAGATATAATGGACCCACTTGCCCACAAGCAACTAACAAGCCTATGATTAGACCTCCGGCAATAAGTTTAAACCATTTTTTTTTGCGACAATAAGACATGACCCTCTCAACACTTGGATTACGCCATCTAGCGTTAACCGTCAAAAACCTCGAAGCTTGCACGCTTTTTTACACCCAACTCTTGGGGATGAAAATTCAATGGCAGCCTGACAAAGATAACGTTTACCTTAGCACAGGACAAGACAATCTTGCACTACACCGTGCGCCTATCGACTTTACGCCTTCCCCTCATCAACGCTTAGATCATTTTGGTTTTTTTCTAGAAAAAGAAGAAGATGTAGAAAAATGGCATACGTTTCTAAGCGAAAATCAGGTCATAATAAAATTCCCGATCAAAAAGCATCGTGATGGATCGAAAAGCTTTTATTGTCTTGACCCGGATGGAAATGTAATACAAATGATTTACATGAGGATGGGTTTGTGATGTTCACTGTCACGATGAAAAATTTTGTTTTTTTATCTGTAATTAAAAATACTTTCATTTAAAAAAGAGGAAAACTTAGCATGGCACCACCAGAAAAATTAACACAAGAAAATCATATCACAATATACATTTGGGAAGGCTCTCTAATGAACGCTCTAATGGGCCTAAAGGGCCACGGTGTAGGACATGCTTCTCTTCGATGTTGCTACGGAGGCAAATGTGAGTACTTTAGCTTATGGCCAAAAGGAGGCGCGAGTAGAACAATTGAACGTTCTACCAAAGCGACTTCTGTAAATTGCCAGCTTGTAGCAGATTATGAAAGCGACAGAATAAATGAAGGTGCCCACAAGCCTGATGAAAACAATGAGCTAAAGTATGTTGGCCCCCCCCGTGATGCCGACCATAAAATTATTTTTTATGATGTACATTTCGATTTTCTTATACGTGAAATGCGGTCATTAAAAAGTAAGGCTACACCTATTATATCACCTGCTTCATCATCATCTTCATCTACTGAATCTACTGGAAAAACGGAGTTACAGTGGGCTGCAAACCCAAGCCCTCTGGAGAATTTTCATTACAACTGTTGTAGCGCCGTCTTTTCATTAGCTTCTAACATCCATGTGAAGAATAACGCAGATAATAGCGTAAACACCCTAGCCAGCCTAAACGTAGGTCACCATTTTAGAAATTACCAGTGGGAAGATTACTTTATTCCCAACGACCTATTCAGAATATTAGAAGATGCTAAATTATTAGAACTACACGAACACCAAGAGACAGCGGAGTTTGATCAAGCCCTGGGTGGACATAGACCATCTAGGTCAACATATTCATGTACTATGTTATAAATTTTTTTTATCAACTTACTCAGGAGAAAAACCATGTTTTGGCCATCCCAGAAACCAAGCCCTACTGTTACAAAAACTGTTACTGTTACAAAAGAAGTACCCTCAGGTCACACTGAAACACCAAAACCCCCACCCACTGGAACTTCAAAACCTACTGAAGCGCCAAAGAAAGCTGAACCTGAAGCTAAAAGCGAGGAAGCCGCTGATTCTAAAAAAACAAACAAACCATAAAATCACAGGAGATTATTATGAAAAAACAAGCAGCTGAGGAAAAAACTGATTCGTCACCGCAACCACCTCAACAACAAACTCAAGCTCCTCTCAAGGAATTAGCTAAAGAAGTCGCAGAAGAAGTTGCAGAACATGCAGCCACACACGTAGTGGGACACCTTGCTGGACTCTCATCAAATGTCACCTCTTTTCTTTCAATGTTAACTTTCACCAGTCCATTAAACCCGAGTGAGGGTTCTCCCGAGCAAACCCAGCGCGAAAAAGAATATCTAGAAAGAACTTACGGAACAGATAAAGATGGTCAGCCTAATCGACCTTGGCTAAAAAAATAGTTGCGAAAGTTTCCGAACAACTTACCCATAGGGCTGATAGCTGACTTGATATATATCCCCAATGGGTATATACTTTAGTATATACTTTAGTATATACTTTAAGGAGGTTCCCATGTCTCATCAAGTTGCAAAATTATTTTGGAATGGTCGAAGTCAGGCAGTACGCTTACCTGCTCAATTTCGATTTGAAGGCGAAGAGGTATTTATTCACAGAGATCCCCACACTGGCGACATCATATTGTCCCGCAAACCAGGCTCCTGGGAAGATTATTTTGAAATGTTAAAGTCCCTCAAACTACCCGCTGATCTTTTTACTGATAGGAAAGATACTCCACCACAAAAAAGGAATCTATTTTAATGAGCGCTCTATATATGCTTGATACCAACATATCCAGCTATATTATTAAAGGAAATATTCTCAGCGTTCGAAAAAAATTATTAACGCTCCCTCCATCTCAAATATGCATTTCCTCCATAACAGAAGCTGAATTACTTTATGGACTTGAAAAAAGACCTGATATCAAAGGATTAAAAATAGTGATTTCAGAATTTCTTTTGCGATCTAATATTTTGCCATGGGATGAAGAAGCTGCTAAACATTATGCAGAAATTCGAGCTTCCTTAGAAAAAAAAGGGAAAACTCTTGGCAATATGGATATGCTCATCGCAGCACATGCTTTATCGGTTCAAGCAACCTTAGTTACAAATGATCGAGCATTTCAACAACTCAAACATCTAAAAACAGAAAATTGGGCATCACATTCTAGTGCAACTTAGTCACACGGCTGAATTCTATTAAGAAAGGAAAAGTCTGAAAATATAACAGTAACTGTTATATAATCTAACAACAATTGTTACATTTGAAATTGACTTTATTTTAAAGTAGAAAAACAACTCCTATACATAAAAAGCCAGCGTTGTCATTATTTTTGAAAAAACTTTCATGGTTTTTTTTATAAAAACCGGCAAGTCTTCACCCCCCGCTTCTATCGCACGCTGCGCATGCGCCATTTCATCTTCTTTCATCTGTAACAAAATGGCTTTCGTTTTTTCATCTTTTTCAGGCAGTAACTTAAGATGCGCTTTTAAGTGCGCTTCCACTTGCATTTCAGTTTCAGCTACAAAACCTAAATTCCATTTTTCTCCCCCTAAGCCCGACAAAAAACCCATCGCAAAAGAACCTGTATACCAAACTGGATTTAAATAACTACGATGATCATTCAATTCCTTTAAGCGCAAAGCACACCACACAAGATGATCCGTTTCTTCTTGCGCAGCAGAAATGAAATGATTTTTGATTTTTTTATTTTTTGCAGCAAGCGCATGTCCTAAATAAAGCGCTTGCGCACATACTTCACCAGCATGATCTACACGTAATAAATTCGCCGATAATTTTCTTTCTTGCGCTGTTAATACAGCTTCCTTTTGCTCTTTCGCAGGCGAAATACGACAAGCCAACACATCTTGCTTTACCGTTCTTTGAGCTTGCTCAAAAAACAAAATACATTTATCAAAAAAATTATAATGTCGCTCACTCACCTATAACCTCATTTTCAACTTGCACGACTTGTTGATACCCTCGCGGTAATTTATAACCTCGACGCGCACGTTCACCTATGTAGTGTTTCCAGTCCGAGGGTTTTAAAGTCAACGTGCGCTTGCCAGAGGTAAGCTTTAAATTGTCTTTTTCTCCTAATATACAAACAAAATTCATTTTTTCATCGGGCGGAATCGAAAGCATTTTATTGCCTTTCCCTTTCGCTAATTGCGGTAAAGCTTTAACAGGAAAAATAAGTAAATGCCCTTGCTCACTAAAGGCTGCAACAAAATCAGTTTCAAGATTTTTAATATTTTTTAAGGGAAGTGCCGTCGCTTTTTCAGGCACTTTTAATAAGACTTTTCCATTTCGATTTCGACTTTGTAATTCCATGACGTTTGTAACAAAACCATAACCCCTATCACTGGCCAATAATACAAATTGATTGTCTTCTATCGCCATTCCCACAAACACCGCCCCTTCTGGCGGTGACACACGCCCTGTTAAAGGCTCGCCATAACCACGCGCAGAAGGTAGGCTATGCGCCATCAAAGAATAACTACGCCCTGTGGAATCTAGGAAATGAACCCACTGATTACTCCTTCCTTTCATCGCTTGAAACAATTCATCACCCGATTTGTACGTTAAACTCGTGGGATCCACTTCATGCCCCTTGGCAACACGTACCCAGCCATGGTGCGATAAGACAACCGTCACAGGCTCCACCGTCATCACTTCTTCTTCGGTCATCGCTTTGGCTTGCGCACGCGCTATCAATGCAGAACGACGCACATCAGCATACTGCGCAGCATCCTCTTCTAATTCTTTTCGAACCAAGGTTTTTAAACGACGAGCTGATTCCAAAATTGATTGGATTTCATCACGCTCTTCACTTAAAGATTTTTTTTCATCTTTAATTTTTATTTCTTCTAATTTTGCTAATTGACGCAAGCGTAATTCTAAAACCGCGTCCACTTGGATTTCTGTTAATTTAAAACGTTTCATTAACATTTCACGTGGATTTTCTTCATAACGAATAATGTGAATCACTTTTTCAATATTTAAATACGCAATCAAAAATCCATCTAGAATATGCAAACGCGATAACACTTTTTCTAAACGAAATTCTAATCGTTTCTTCACTGTCGCCAAACGGTAAGTCAGCCATTCTTTCAATAAGCTCAGCAAATCTTTTACCTGGGGGCGGCCATCTAAACCAATCACATTCAAATTAACACGGTAACTTTTTTCTAAATCAGTCGTCGCAAAAAGATGATCCATTAACTCGGCAACATCCACACGATTGGACCGCGGCACAATCACCAAGCGCGTGGGATTTTCATGATCAGACTCATCACGTAAATCTTCTACTAAAGGTAATTTTTTCAAACGCATTTGTTCTGCAATTTGTTCTAATATTTTGGAACCCGATGTTTGATAAGGTAACGAAGTAACAATGATATTTTCATCTTCTTTAACATAGGTTGCTCGCGCGCGGAAAACACCATTGCCTGTACGATACATTTCAAGTAATTCTTTTTTAGGCGTAATAATTTCTGAACCCGTTGGAAAATCCGGGCCCGGTATAATTTTAAAAATTTCTTCTAAGCTGGCTTTGGGATTTTCTAATAAATAAATACAAGCTTCTGTTACTTCAGCTAAATTATGCGGAGGGATATCCGTTGCCATACCCACCGCAATGCCCGTGGTGCCATTCAGTAAAATATTCGGTAAACGCGCAGGTAATAAAGCAGGCTCTGAAAGCGACCCATCAAAGTTTGGCATCCAATCCACCGTGCCTTGATCCACTTCTTTTAATAATAATTGTGCATACGCTGAAAGACGCGATTCGGTATAACGCATCGCCGCAAAAGACTTAGGGTCATCAGCCGACCCCCAATTGCCTTGTCCATCCACCAAGGGATAACGGTAAGAAAAAGATTGCGCCATGTGAACCATCGCTTCATAACAGGCCGCATCACCATGGGGATGAAACTTACCCAATACATCACCCACCGTGCGCGCTGATTTTTTATATTTGGCTTGCGCATTTAAACCTAGCTCTGACATGGCATACACAATGCGTCTTTGCACGGGCTTCAAACCATCCGCAATGTGTGGCAAGGCACGATCCAAAATGACATACATAGAATAATTTAAATAAGCATTTTCCGTGAAATCACGCAAAGGCTTATGCTCAATATTTTCAAGTACTTTTGTCGAACTCATTTTTTTCTCTTTGAATGAAGATGGGCTTATCAGTATAATCTGAAAATTTCAATCAATCGAGGACAGGGGATGGCCAAAACAACACGCACTGAATCAGATAGCTCGGGCAACATCGATGTCAATACAGAAAATCTTTGGGGCGCACAAACCGAACGTTCCTTGCACTATTTTGCTATTGGACATGATCGCATGCCCTTGGATGTCATTTACGCTTTGGCATTATTAAAAAAATGTGCCGCAAAAACCAATCTTGAATTGAATCTACTTTCAAAAGAAAAAGCAGACTTGATTATCGCTGCTGCACAAGAAATTTTAGAAAAAAAATGGGATGCACAATTTCCTTTGCATGTTTGGCAAACCGGCAGCGGAACACAAACAAACATGAATGTTAATGAAGTTATTTCCAATCGCGCCAATGAGATGGCAGGCTTTCCACGCGGAGGCAAAAAACCAGTTCATCCCAATGATGATGTAAATAGGTCACAATCATCCAATGATGCTTTCCCAACAGCTATGTATGTGGCCGCCGCTCTATCTCTCTCTAAACATTTATTACCAGAAGTGAAAATTTTACGTGATAGTTTAAATAAAAAATCAGAAGAATTTAAAAACATCATTAAAATAGGGCGCACACATTTGCAAGATGCGATTCCTTTGACTCTCGGTCAGGAATTTTCAGGCTATGTTGCGCAATTGGATATGTGTCTTCAACATCTTCAAGCAACCCTTCCCTTTTTATATTCTTTGGCGATCGGCGGCACTGCGGTGGGCACAGGCTTGAATGCCCCCGCCCAATTTGGCGATAAAACTGCTGCATTTATTGCAGAAGAAACACGGCTGCCTTTTGTTTCTGCAAAAAATAAATTTGCAGCTTTGGCCGCGCACAATGCATTAACCAGCAACAGTGGTGCATTGAAAACCCTGGCTTGTGCCTCGATGAAAATCGCAAACGATATTCGCTGGCTCGCCTCAGGCCCACGCTGTGGCTTGGGTGAATTACATTTACCTGAAAATGAACCCGGCTCTTCTATCATGCCAGGCAAAATCAATCCCACACAATGCGAGGCGATGACAATGGTATGCATACAAGTCATGGCGCATGACACGGCGATAAGCTTTGCAGATTCTCAAGGTAATTTTGAACTGAATGTTTTCAAACCCTTAATGATTTTTAATTTTTTACAATCTTCAAAATTACTAACGGATGCATGTCATACTTTTAATGAGTTTTGCGTAAAAAACATTAGCGCCAATGAAAAACGCATTAAAGAATTAGTCAATCATTCTTTGATGTTAGTCACAGCTTTGAGCCCTCACATCGGCTATGACAAAGCAGCACAGATTGCACACAAGGCACTGCATGAAGATAAATCTTTAAAACAAGCCTGTCTTGAATTAAAATTTTTAACTGCAGAACAATTTGATCAATATGTTCAACCTGAAAAAATGTTATAGGAAAGAAAATGAAAATCACACTCCCCCAAACCGACAAAGCACGAGAAGAATTCTTTAAAGATTTTAGAGAAAGTTTGAGAAGAATCATTAATTATTATGAAACTACCGTTCTTAACCAGGACATGTTTAAACAACTAGAAAGAAAAACGTATCATTTTTTTAATTCTAAAATGACAGGAGAAGAACGCGCAGATCAATTTCTAAAACTCTTAGCAGACACAGAAACCTATAAAAAAACACAAGAGCATTTCTTAAGACTCGTAAATGAATGCAATGTAACCATGAATAGCAGCAGCAAAGAACTCGCCTATCTCATCATAGAATATCTTAGAACCACTTTTACTATTACAAATGAAGATTTTATGAATTATTTTTCAAGAAACACCTATCTCTACCCTAAAGAATTATTAGATGATTATACCAACAATAAAGAAAGATATACCTTATTCACAACACAGCTTAATTATCGAGAGGAGCTCATTAGGTCGCTTAAAAACACGATGAGTGCTTTTCTGGTTTTCAATATCATACCTGAGCTTGAACGACAGCTTGAATCAATAAACGCTCCCCCTTCTCCCAATGAATCTAGATCAAGCGTCAGCTCATCCTCTTCTTCATTAAGTTTTAGTCTTTCCTCGGGTTCAGGTTCGACATAAATTTTCAGTCACACCTACAAAATCGCTTACGATGAATGGGACACAAACCTTTTTCTTTTAACATACGAAAATGTAAAGCCGTACCATAACCTTTATGTTGTTTAAACCCATAATCAGGGTATATCACATCTAAACGCATCATTTCTTGATCGCGCGTCACCTTTGCAAGAATGGAAGCGGCGCTGATTGCCGGAACCGTTTGATCACCTCGAACAATCGCTTGTGCAGGATAAGAAAGTGAAGGTAATTGATTTCCATCTACTAACACTTGCTGCGGCGATAAGGTTAATGCATTGACGGCACGCTTCATCGCTAACAAACTCGCTTGTAAAATATTAATTTCTTCAATTTCTTCTACCGAAGCGCAAGCCACAGCCCAAGCCAAGGCACGTTCCTGAATAAGACAAAATAAATAATCTCGTTTTTTCGGCGTTAATAATTTTGAATCTTTTAAGCCATCGATCGGTTTTGCAGGATTTAAAATCACTGCCGCCGCCATCACAGGCCCCGCCAAAGGGCCACGCCCTGCTTCATCCACACCCGCAATGATTTCCATATTTTTCCTTTTTTAAAAATAACCCATAAAACGAAACATATGACAGTGAAATTTGATTAAGATGAAGAACCTAGCACTTCAAATCCTACAGATCGGGCAGCCTTGGAAAGTTGCTCATCATGCGTCAAAAAAAGAAGGTCTTCTTTCTTTTGTTGTTTCCAGAGAAGAGCCGTGGAAAGATGAATCGCATCCAATGTTTTCAAAACAACCGGAAATGGCTCGCAAGCCCGCTCCAAAACAACATCCGTTAATTTGATAAAGGAAATGGAGCGAATAGCCTCATGTAGAGCCGCATGTCTATCAGCAACATCATCATCAGAAATACGAAGTACCTGTCTCATTCTATCAATCGTGCGAAAACATTCGATCTTCAAAATTTCACTTGTAATGAAACCATCACTATTTTTAGGAAATTTTAATGCATTTTTTTCGCCAAAAATGATACGGAGAATAACAGATGAATCAACATAGGCTTTCATCGCTCTCCTCGTTCTTCAATAAGAAATTTTAAACTATCCACCTTTTTATTTTGAATAGGTTTAAAATGTAAATTTATAAGAGACCTAGCCTTATCTAAAGGTTCTTCAACTAAAAGTTTTCGCTCTAATGATTTGTAAGGAAGTACGCGAGCAAGCGGTTGGGTTCTATCTAAAACAATGATTTCTTCACCGCGACGAACGTATCCAAGATACTTACCTAACTCAGATTTAAACTTGGCAATATTCACGGACTTCATGGTTTGTCTCCTCATGACTACTTATGACTATTCATGACTACATGATAGTCATAAGTAACCTTGATTTCAAGCCCACAGGTTAAAAAAATAGGGAACCATTATAAAGCCCTTAGTTCAGACACCATTACCCTTCTAAAGGTACTACGTTTGCACCCCCAGTCCGGCCGCTACGGCAACCACTTTTACTATAAAACTATAGTCGTGCAATTAAACACACGAATTTCGCGCTTACAGCGCTGAAATCATAGATGATTGACATACCCCACCTTACGGGGCACTGTGTGCCCCTAAGGTGGGGCTTGACTTCGTTGCCAGGCCTTCGGCCTGGGGGGATTGTCATTGCGAAAAAATGCGTCTGAGTGATTTTGAAAAAAATAAGAAGGTTCACGCATTTTTGAATGCAATCCAGTATGCAACTAAATAAGAACTCGGCGCTTGATTGCCACGAAAAACACAAGAAAGCTCTTTCTTCTTTTTGAAACAAGGGCTGTGTTTTTCTCGCAATGACTGTAATCGCAAATTTATAATGGAATCAAATTTTAATTTTTAATCTCAAGGCCTTCGGCCTGAATACTTAAGGGCATCAAAGATTAAAAATAAAGTTCAAAACAATATGATTAAAGTAAATCAATTCGTATTTGCTCAAACGTAAAAAAGCATTCTATTATTAATATAAAATCACTTAAAGATTCATACGGAATATTTATGAAAGCGAAAATAGCCAAGCGCAGACAAATAAAAATCCCTAAATTATTACGCAAAAAATTAGGCGTCCAAGACCCTGTAATAAAAAGCTATGGATGTTTAAAAATTAAAAAATCAAGCAACGCCCTATTGAAAGAATTAAGGGGAAATCCGAGGGTGCCTCAAGATAATTCTAATATTTTAAAAAAACCGAGCCTACAAAATCGCTCAAAAAATTGAATTTATAAAAAAAAGCTGCCATTATACTCCCCTTTTTAGCTCATATGACATGCAATGCTTCCTCTCACCACAGCCGTTATCGGCGTAGGCTATCTCGGCAAATACCACGCGGATAAATACGCTCAACTGCCTCAGTCTCAGCTTGTCGCTATCGCTGATGTCGACTCAAAAGCACGTGAAACCTTCAGTGAAAAATACGCCATTCCCACTTTCAGCGATTATCGCTCACTTCTGGGTAAAGTGAAGGCCGTCAGTATCGCCACCCCCACCCCTTTGCATTTTCCTATCGCTTCCTTTTTTTTAGACCACGGGGTTCACGTATTAATTGAAAAACCCATCACAAGCACACTCACCGAAGCCGAAGAACTCATCCAACTCGCAAAAAAAAGAAATTGCATTTTACAAGTCGGGCATCTTGAACGTTTTAATCCCGCACTCTTGGCCGTACAACCCCACTTACATCACCCCCGCTTCATCGAATCCGTTCGCGTCGCACCTTTTCAATTACGCGGTCTTGATGTGAATGTGATTTTAGATTTAATGATTCATGATATCGATATCATTCAATCTATCGTTAATTCTCCTATCCGACATATTCATGCCAATGGTACACCTATTTTGTCAAACGATACCGACATCGCCAATGCACGTATTGAATTTCATGATGGTTGCGTTGCCAATGTCACTGCCAGTCGCGTCAGCTTTAAGTCAGAGCGTAAAATGCGAATCTTTCAAGAACATAGTTATTTATCTTTAGACTTTCAAAATGCTTCTTTCATCCTTTGCAAAAAAGGTAAATCGATTTCACCCTCGGGTATGCCTGAAATTCTTCGCGAGGAATTTCAATTTGAAAACAAAGATGCACTTTTAGCTGAAATCAATTCTTTTTTAAATGCTATCTTACATCAAACACCTTCTTTAGTTTCCGGCGAAGAAGGAAAGCGCGCACTTGAAACCGCTATTCAAATTTCAAAACTTGTTAAAAGCCCTACTTTTGCTTTTGCTTAATTTCTTGGAATAAATCATGATCCCAATGGTCGATTTAAAAAAACAATACACTTCCCTTAAAGAAACACTGGATGAACGTATACTGCAATGGCTTGCTTCAGCTAA
>MGYM01000070.1:0-2594 GCA_001801745.1 Gammaproteobacteria bacterium RIFCSPLOWO2_02_FULL_38_11 | reverse complement strand
AAATATAATTTGAAAATAATTGAAGATTGCGCTCAATCCATCGGTAGCACTTGGGAAAATAAAATGACGGGCACTTTCGGTGATTTTGGTTGTTTTAGTTTTTATCCTAGCAAAAACTTGGGATGCTATGGCGACGGCGGACTGATTTGCACAAACAATGCTGATTTTGCAGAAAAAATTTTAATGCTGCGCAATCATGGCAGCCAGGTTCGATATCATCACGAAGTACTCGGTTATAATAGTCGATTAGATGAGATACAAGCCATTATTTTAAGAACAAAATTACCTTTTCTGAATACCTACAATGATCAACGACGACACGTTGCAGCGATGTATCATCATTATTTGAAAAATCTTGATATCACTTTACCTTCTGAGCATCCTGCGACAAAACATGTTTATCATCAATATACAATTTTAAGTAAGCATCGCGATGCAATCTCAGAAAAATTAACACAAAATAAAATTGCAAATGCAATTTTTTATCCTATTCCTTTGCATCAACAAAAATTATTTAATAATCACTATGCTCATCTTTCTTTTCCAAACACCGAGTCCATAACGCAACAGTGTTTATCGCTGCCCCTATTCCCTGAAATGACAGAAGACCAAGTTAAACAAGTTGCCAAGCTTATCCAAAAGGCAATCGATGCAACCTAAAAAATTCTCGCCCATTATGATGTTAGCAGGAGAAGCTTCAGGGGATCTCTATGGTGGACATTTAGTAAAAGCTTTGAAAACCTTAAATCCTGATCTTCAATTTTTTGGTATGGGCGGCCCAAGGATGAAAGAAGCAGGCGTTGATATTCATGTCCAAGCCAAAGAAGTGGCTGTTGTGGGCGCTTTAGAAGTGTTGACACATTTTTTTCGAATTCTTCGCGCAGCACGCCATCTTAAAAAATTGATAAAAGAAAAAAAACCCTGTTTGTTAATTTTAATTGATTTTCCTGATTTTAATTTTCATATTGCTAAATTTGCAAAAAAATTAAAAATAAAAATTTTTTATTATATTAGCCCTCAAGTTTGGGCTTGGCGAAAAGGACGCGTGAAAACAATAAAAAAACTCGTTGATTTGATGATGGTTATTCTACCCTTTGAAGTTGATTTTTATAAAAAAGAAAATTTTTCTGTTTGCTTTGAAGGTCATCCTTTGATTGATATTGTAAAACCCGATCTTCAACCTCTATTAAAAAAAACATATCCTACAATTGGTTTACTGCCCGGAAGCCGAGATGAAGAAATCAAACAATTACTCCCTGTGTTAATTGAAACAGCCCTGATGTTAAAAAAAGATTACCCCAACGCACATTTCATTTTGCCTTTGGCCTCTACCCTTTCCAAAGAAATGATGTTGCCTTACTTAGAAAAAAATAATTTGCCTTTAGACATTATTTCAAATCAAACCTACGCTGCACTGGCTTCTTGCGATGTGATCATCACAGCTTCTGGCACAATTACGCTTGAAGCTGCTTTACTTCAAACACCTATGGTAATTATTTATAAATTAAAAACACTTAGCTATCTTTTAGGGCGCTTACTGGTAAAAGTGCCTCATATCGGTTTATGTAATTTAATCGCAAATGAACGCATCGTACCTGAACTTCTTCAGAACGAAGTCACGCCCGAACGTATTTCAATCGAAGTAAAAAAAATCTTAAACGATACCTCTGTCATCAAAACTAAATTATTAAAAATAAGAAATTTACTCGGAGAAAAAGACGTAAATCAACGAATCGCCATCACAGTCAGCAAATTGATCTCAAAATAACTCACTCCCTGCAATGGAACGAAGCAAAAAGTGGGTTACTGTGTTGAAGTCAGTTTAATTTTCAGTTTTCAGGCCGAAGGCCTGGCAACGCAGTCAAGCCCCATCTTGGGTTCACGTAGTGAACCCAAGATGGGGTTATGATAAGAATAGATATTAGCGCTGTAAGCGCGAAACAAAATAATAATAAAGGAAGTTATCCATGTCACAATCATTATCACAGTTGATTATTCACCTTATCTTTTCTACAAAACATCGCCACCCTTTTTTAAAACAAGAAGAACTACGGCAACAATTATATTGTTACATCAAATCTATCTGTCATAGGCAGAAATGTGAAATAATTTCTATCGGAGGAACAAAAGATCACATTCATATTTTATTGAATCTTCATAAAAATAGTACGGCCTCGCTTCTTGTTGAAGAAATAAAAAAATCTTCTTCAAAATGGATAAAAACCCGCGTGAGTAATGACGATGAAATAAAAAATTTTTATTGGCAAAAAGGCTATGCGATATTGAGCGTTAGTCAATCCAACATAAGCAAAGTCAAAACGTATATTGAAAATCAAAAACAACATCATAAAAAACAAAATTTTAAAGAAGAATTGCGATGTTTTTTAATCAAACATCATCTTCAATATAATGAATGTTATCTTTGGGATTAATTCTTTCGCGCTTACAGCGCTAATATCTGTTTTTATCATTACCCAGTCTTGCGGCAAGCAAAGCTTGCCTTAGACTGGGCTAAACTTCGTTGCCAGGCCTTCGGCCTGGGGGGATTGTCATTGCGAAAAAATGCGTCTGAGTGATTTTGAAAAAAATAAGAA
>MGYM01000069.1:32781-36268 GCA_001801745.1 Gammaproteobacteria bacterium RIFCSPLOWO2_02_FULL_38_11 | reverse complement strand
AAAGTTGTTTCAGAGGCTAGCATTATTACCTTCAAAAAAGTATTTGAAAGTAAAATGTTACGTAAGTAATCTTAACGAGAAGGTGAGGGTGAGATGACTAAGTTGTCATGAGATGTGGAGATGAACTTTGTGATTGTCGGTGAGTGTTGTAAGCTTAATATAAGCTGAGTCCTGGATAAGTATATTTAAATGAAATTCAATAATAAAAAACAAGCACGTCTTTTTACATTTCTAATAGGGTTTACTCAGATTTATGCATGGGCAACAACCTATTATCTTCCTGCAGCGTTAATTAAAGTTATTGTCAGTGATCTGAATCAAAATTCTTTAGCTATCATTGGTGGTTTTTCCTGGGCTCTTTTTGTGGGAGGATTGTGTGCGCCGAAGATTGGTTCTTGGATTGAATTAGAAGGAGGGCGGCGTCCACTGTCTTTAGGCAGTCTCTTGATGGGGCTGGGTTTAATTTTATTGTCGCAAACTCAGGGACTATTTGTTTGGTATGCAGCTTGGACGGTTGTTGGTTTAGGTATGGCGCTTGGATTATTCAATGCAGCGTTTGCTGCGATTGGACGTTTTTTTCGGCATGAAGCTAAAACCATTATAATAAGAGTTACATTGATTTCTGGTTTTTCTACCTTATTTTGGCCGCTAACAACGTATTTAATTCAAGCTGTTGGTTGGCGAACGACGATGGTTTTGTATGCCATGCCTCATATTTTTATTTTGGCGCCTTTGTTTTTTTTTAATATTCCAAATTGGGTTCCGGCGTATGTAGAAACGCAAGTTTCCGATCAGCGTGTTATACCGGAAAAAATAAAACTTGTTTTTTATCTATTAGCAATTTACGCAGTTTTGCGTTCAATCATAGGGACTACAATTTCTGTTGGTATCTTAAATATGTTTGAGGGGCTTGGGCTTGCAATCAGTGCGGCGGCACTTATTGCATCATTGATTGGACCTTCTCAAATAGTGGGTCGATTAATAGAAATTTATTTTGGACGTAATTTTGATCCGCTAAATTCCTCAATTTTTTGGACTGCTGTTTTACCAGCTTCTATTTTTATATTAGTTTTTATGGGCGTGTCTAGCGCATCTATTTTTGCAATAGCCTATGGTATGAGTAATGGCGTGCTTGCGATCACAATGGGTGTGTTGCCTATGATTTTATTTGGTTCTAAAGGTTATGCAGAATTACTTGGGAAGCTGGCTTTGCCCGTGTTAATTGCTCAAAGCGCGACGCCTTTATTAGCAATCCCGTTGATTGAGCGTTTGCCCGCAATAAGCGTATTTTTTTTCGCAGGGATTTTAGGTCTTGCATCGCTTGGATGTTTAATGTTTCTTTCTTCAGTTTCAAAACGAGGAAGAAAAAATAGTTAGTAACTAAATTTTTTATTTATCGGGACCCGCTTGCGTTTGCAAGCGTCTGTTCAGCTCAACAAATATTTTTAAACGGAAGGTCTCACGCTCGCAGCTGAAGTATCATTAGATGAAGAAGTGGAAGTCTTTTCTGTTCCAAACAAACGAGGGGAGTAATGAGATCTTTTGTCAATTTTATCTATCTTAGTTTGCCATAACGCATTTTTTTCTACTTCAAGTAAGGATTCAAAATGTTCTTTTGCTTTTGAAAATGATTCTTGCGCCTCATCCTCTTCTCCTAACTGTTTACAAATTTTTCCAAGAAAGTAAAAAGTGTCTCCTAATCTGTTATGAACATAGTTCCCTCCCACGCTGGATGTTTCTAACTTTTCTCTTATTGCAATTGCTTCTTTTACATCTTTTTTCGAGGTTTGTAGGTCACCCTTTTCAGGGAAGGCCTTTTGGAATTTATAATTTTCAATTGCAGTGTGGTAGAGATGCGCGGCGTAATCCATGGACTGATTTTTTTCTGCATCAGGAGTGGCATTCCATAGTGCTCTTGCTTTTTTCAATTGCTCCATGCCTTGCTCAAAGTTCTTGTTTTTAACTAAAGAAATACCTAAATAACTCATCACAGCAAGATGTGGTTTGAAGAGTTTTTCAGAAAGCCCACTCAGATTGCATGCTTCTTGAAATATAGCGATAGCATTATGAAAATTTTTTCTTTTTAAAAATAAAATACCGTGATCTCTCAAGATTTTGTTTTTAATACGGCAATATTCTTCTTTGTTTTCGCTCTGATGTTTATTACATAAGGCGAGTGCTTTTTTGAAAAAAAAGTCTGCTAAAGCTAATTCTTCAGTTTCACGATAAGAATCAGCGCGTGCATAATAAATCTCTGCGAGAGCCAAGGATCCTGAGAAAAGTGCGATAGCTTGTTTCGCATAACGGATGCAATCAGTGTATTTGCTTGTTTCCAGTAAGCTTACAATAAGTTGGCGATAGGTTTCTAAATGTGGAGAATCAAATTCTTCGTGATGATCCAATTGGGCAATAAGGCGAATTGTTCTTAGGGTGGCTTCCTCAAGGTGGCTTAATTGTCTGCCTTCCAACTGAAGGTTGGAGGAGTTGGGTTCAGAGAATTTTATGCTTTTCATCTATTTTTTCCTTGGGTAACTTTTAGAGCGGCCCTTTAATGTTGAGATATCGTCGCAATTTTCAAACCAAAAATAACGAGTAAACCACCAAAGGCTTTTGTGATGTAATGAAAGAATTTTCCTAAAAATAATTTTACTTTTGGATGAGAAAAGAATAACGCAACCAAAGAGAACCAGGAGAAATGTATAATAGAAATTTCTACTCCATAGCCAGCTTGGGTGGCCAATGACATAGAGGGTTTGATCATCATCGTAAATAATGCAAGAAAAAATAAAATTGTTTTTGGGTTTAATACGTTACATAGAATTCCTTGTCGAAATGCTTGAGCAGCAGAAATTTCTTTAACGAATTTTTCAATAGTAACTTGATTAGAAGAAGTTTGTTTTTCTAATAAGCCTTTTATGCCAAGATAAATCAGATAAGCGGCACCCACATATTTAATAATATTAAAAGCCAAAAGTGATTTTGAAATTACAATGGCGAAACCTAAGATACAATAACTGCCATGAAATAATGCGCCACAAGAAACGCCCATCGCGGTAAAAAGCCCTATTTTTTGTGAATAGCGCAAAGCGTTGCGTGATACGATCGCAAAATCAGGCCCAGGAGAAATAACAGCGAGGAGGATAATTAGCGAAATAGTCAAAAAGTCTAGCATGGCAATTCAAAAGTTGATGTGCTTGTAAGTAGAATATAAATTTTTTTATAAAAAATAACAACTTATAAATCTTAGAACCGTCTGTTTATTAAGTTTTTATTAACATAAGCTTCTTTCGAGTTGTTTTTCTCGTTTTGGATTTCTTGATAAGGTGTGCATTATGGCGTACGTTATTTGTTTTTAAGTTAGGAAGAATGATATGCCTAGGTATACTGCTACAAATGTGCGTGCTAATTTATATCGTTTGATGAAGCAAGTAAGTGAATCTCACGTGCCTATCCATATAACAGGTAAACAAGCAGCTGCTATATTAGT
>MGYM01000069.1:25374-32738 GCA_001801745.1 Gammaproteobacteria bacterium RIFCSPLOWO2_02_FULL_38_11 | reverse complement strand
ACACCGTTAAAAAAATGCAAGAAGGAGCTTCATCGGTAAGGGGTATATTTAGTTTTCTTTCCGTATTAATTTCTATAATCAAAAGGATCTTTATGAAAAAAATGATAAAAAAAACAGAAAATCATCGATCAGTAGTATATCAAACAAAGAATGGGGCAATCGAACTCAAGCAAGACTCCCGAGAAGATACTGTCTGGGCCAGCCAAGCGCATATTGCTGAGATTTTTGAGATTGAACGATCTGTCATTACTAAACATATACGGAACATCTTTAAGAATAAAGAATTGGATGCAAATTCAGTATGTGCAAAAATGGCACGTACTGCTGAGGATGGAAAAACCTATCAAGTGCAATTCTATAATCTTGATATTATTTTTGCTGTGGGGTATCGCACAAACTCAAGAAAAGCGATTGCCTTTCGTCAATGGGCTACAAAAATCTTAAGAGAGCATATTACTCGGGGATACACGATCAATCCCAAACGTATCCAATCTATTAATTCGTGGCGAAAAAGTCATGCTCGATGCGCATTTGGCTATCCTCTATGGTGTGCAAACAAAGACGCTCGTGCAAGCCATCAAGCGTAACATCGATCGGTTTCCTACTGATTTTATGTTCCAGCTGACCCAACATGAATTCCAAAATTTGAGGTCACAAAGCGTGACCTCAAGTTGGGGAGGACGACGCTATCTACCCTACGTATTTACAGAGCAGGGCGTTGCTATGCTTTCTAGTGTTTTACATAGTAAACAAGCTATTCAAGTCAATATCGAAATCATGCGGGCCTTTGTTCGCTTTCGACAGTTAACCGAATCTCACAAGGATCTTAAACAAAATCTGCAAGCACTCGAAAAAAAATATGACAAACAGTTTAAAGTAATATTTGAGGCAATTCATCAACTGATGATGCCGAGTATCTCTAAAAAACGTCCCATCGATTTTCACTCATGGGAGGATAAATAAAACATGAAGCAATCCTTTTCGGAAGTTATGATCTTAACAAGTGTTATTTCTATGGACCTATTTGCGGGAATGGAATTCGATCTTTTTGTTAAGAAAGAAATCTTTAAACGATTCAGTCGTGTATG
The DNA here is from genome assembly GCA_001801745.1 of Gammaproteobacteria bacterium RIFCSPLOWO2_02_FULL_38_11. Classification (GTDB taxonomy): domain Bacteria; phylum Pseudomonadota; class Gammaproteobacteria; order HIGHO2-12-38-15; family HIGHO2-12-38-15; genus HIGHO2-12-38-15. Next base: position 31,650 of record MGYM01000069.1, on the reverse strand, counting down.
CTCTGTTTTTTTAAAATTTTTTTTATGCTAGAGTCACAGCGATTTTTCATAGGGCAACAAATAAGGACAATAACAATGCCAATTATGCCGACAGTGACATCCTCTGAACGTGTTGAAAATTATATCTTGCTCATTCGAAACCAGAAAGTAATCTTAGATACTGATTTAGCTGAACTTTATGGTGTTTCTACTAAGCGTCTTAACGAGCAAGTAAAACGAAATGAGGACCGGTTCCCAAAAGATTTTATGTTTAAATTAACTGAGAACGAGAAACAAAAGGTGGTCGCAATTTGCGACCACCTCCAGAACCTTTTGTGCCGAGTTTTCCTGAGCTTCAGCATCAATTTAACCTTTTGCCTTTTTGCGTTAAGACTTTGTTGCACTCATTTTTTAAATGCTCATTTACTTCTATGTAAACTGCCGCTTAAAAATGAGTGTGCCTCGTCTTAACGCAAAATTTCTAATTTTTAGAGTAACTATTCATGATATTTTTTAAATATCCACACAAAAACTCCCTCCCCCACAATGAAATTATTTCTTTTTCTCACTTTTCAGATGTGGGCGAGGGAAAAATAGGGTATGTGAGTTTTGTCAAAATAATGCTCTTATTAACAATTTAAATCTTAGAATGAGCTAAAATTAAAACAAGAATTCTTATATTTTTAAGGAGAAACATGCCATTACAGAAAAGTTCTGAATCTAAATCTTGGTCCCAACAAGAGCTGAAAGAAAATCGTGATATTATCAGTGCTCTTTGGGATAAAAATATCGTGGTTTTTAACCCTGAAGCAGTTAATCGTTTGAAAAAAATGATGATTGAAAATTTTAATGTTCCAAAGAGCGAAGTAGAGCGAATTTTTTCTGCCAAAGATTTTGATGTTTTTTTTAAGGCTTGTGTTCAGTATCTTCCTTCATGCGATATTTGGGGTTTAGATTATAGCGAAAAACTGGGGATAACACCGACCCAAGATAGTGCAACGAAAATTACGGAACGGGATTTAGAGCATATTGAGCAATACAGGCAGGCGACAAATATAGCTGCTTCTTATTCTGTGGCTTGCTTAGCAAGCGATGAAAAACTTCATTCTCCTTCTTGGCAACAACAAAAGCCTTATGCAATACATTCTATTGGTAAGGTTTTTACAGGGGCCTTGATGCTTAGAATGATTGAGGAAGGAATTATCCCAGAATCAAAATTAAATGAACCCATTAAAAATCAACTGAGCCCAGAAGTATGGAAAAATTTGCCTGAAAAAATAAAACAACATCTAGAAGAAAATAAAGTGACTTTACATCAAGTTATGATCCATCAAGGCGGTTTGGGAGATTATCTTGATAGCTATCTGAAAGAGATAAAAAGAGCGCTGGATTGTGAGATGCCCATTCCTGAAATTAAAGAACCAGAAGATTTTTTGTCTTATGCCGATGACAATATTTTTAAAGTAGGAGAAGATCATTACAGTAATTTAGGTATTTTGTTGGTAGGTTTGGCAATCAAACAAGCTTGTCAAAATAAAAATTACGATGAGATCTTAGATCACTATATTCTTCAGGGAGCAAAGATTGAATGTGCGATACATAAACCAAAAGAGGCTATCTATGATGAAAACGATAAATTAGCGCCACATATTGCAGGAGGGCCTGCGGGTGGTTATTGGATGACAGCACATGATTTAGCAAAATTCGGTTCATGGTTATATAAAAAATCTCAAGATTCTAAGTTTATGTCTTTAATGGAAAAATACGGACAAGAGTTTTATTATCCAGAGTATAAAGTCATTCTTCATAATGGCGGGATTCCATCATCGAGTGCCCACTTGGTTGTTTCTGTAGAAAATGGAATGATTATTTCTGTTCTTTCTAATCAGGCTAGAAAAGCAATTGAGTTGGGTGCTGCGATCAGAAGACATCTTTTTAGAGATCCTGAGCGATTAAATGTTAAAGAAAATAAAGATCAAACTTCTGCTGAACCCAATTCAACTATTCAAAAACGACCTACATTATAATAAAAAATAAATCTTTAAATTATTCAGCCGTGTGACGAGGGTCCCTTGTTTTTTAAAAAAAAATTTTATGCGTAGAAGGTTAGCCTATTCTGAAAATGCTGGTTATTGTGGAACAGCTGTTGACCATGTGGATAATGAAATGAAATTAAAATTGCATATCTCAAAAAGGATAAAAGATGAATTTACAATTTTGCTCAAGCGATGGATTGTTGAAAGAACATTTGCATGGCTTGGTAATTTTCGGCGTCTTGCAAAGTCGAAAAACCTCGAAATATAGCGAATATTCCTTCGGTTTATCTCCTTCCGATGCGCGAAAATCTAACCTCATTCTTGGGTTCTAACTCCGCATCTTCATGGGTGAGGGGTATAGCTGGTGTCAGAAATATTCTTAGTCATAAGCAATTCTCTTGGGAAGTTTTTTTACCATTAAATGGGTTTGTTCCCCTTTAAAAACCCCTATATCCATTTTAAAATCACCAAGCATTTTGAATCCAGCTTGCTCATATACATGTTTTGCTCGTGGATTATGTTCAGCTGGGTCAATAAAAAATGTATCTGCTGAAGAATCTATTTGTTCTTGAAAAAATTTAGCAAACATCTTTAATGTTGGTGATGCGAGTCCTTTTCCCAGATATTTGATATTGCCTATACCAAAATCAATGCTGTAGGTTGTTCCAGTTTTAGAAATATTGTCCAGCCATATTTTTGGATGATCTTCGTTTTTATCTACTTCTGCAGTGAGAATGAAGCAAAATGGATCATTATCAATCATGCCAACCCAATATGTAAAAATTCCATTGAAATAGTTAGATGGGGCAACTCGTCCATTAATAAAAGTAATAATATCTTCTTTATGTTCTTGGCTATTATCCCAAAACTCTTGCATATGAGGTTCAGCAAGCCATGAAAAAATGGTTTCTTGATGTTGTTGGGTTACTTTTTCAAAATAAATTGAATTAATGAGATTCTCAGTAGTCATATTGAGTCCTTTGATTACACTGATACATAAGGTTACCTCTTTAGTTTTAAGTTAATAGAGATAACTATCAAAACGGGTAACCTTACTTTTTTCAAGTATTTTGTCAGGTCAAGTCGAAACTAATGCACCTAACACAAAATTTCTAATTTTTAGAGGTGCCCTTAATGGCAATTTAATGGCATAATAACGGCATGAAAAATGCCCTGTTTAATGCCCCCAATCTTGTTAAATTCTAACGTAATACTCATCGATAAAGCCTGCGAAGCTTATCAAATAGGCCGTCGTTTATCAGAACCCATTCCCTGTGTTGGTGGATTGTTACATCGTGTTTATCAGTTTGATACGTCCAAGTGTCAGTTTGTCATTAAGTTTCTTAATCCAGCTATCTGTAGCCGACCTTCTTATTTGGATCGTTATCGCATCACAGAATGTATTGCAGGTGAATTGTCAAAACACACGTCTGTTATCAATGCGATGCTTTATCAAAATAACCCTTTTTTTATTTTTAATGATGAAACAGTCATGGTGTTTTCTTATGTTAAGGGAAAGCCTTTAATGCAAAAAAAAATAAGACCTTATCATGTGAAGCAAATAGCCCATGCGCTTTCAAAAATACACCAGGCGAATATTAGCGTTGATAACGCACCGCCGGTTGAGCCTCCTTCTGAGACTTTATTTAAAATTACTTCGGCGCATTTTGAAATTTCAAAACAATTTCAACACTCTCTTCCGATGCTAGAATTCATTTTAAAAAATATTTTAAAATATGAGGGGATATTAAAAAACAATCTTGTTATTTCTCATCGCGATTGTGATCCCAAAAATGTTTTATGGGATGCGGATGATCATTTTTATATTATTGATTGGGAGTCGGCGGGGTTAATCAATAAAAAAAAAGATGTGATAGCGACCGCAATATATTGGAGTTTGGATGATAGTTTTAAAATAAATCTTGATCATCTGTCCGTTTTTTTAAAAGCCTATCAAGAAGAAAATCCGAATGTGATTTGTCGTGATGAGATTGAAGCGGGCTTTTATGGTTTTATGGGTGATTGGCTGGGGTGGTTAGAGTTCAATTTATTGCGTATTCAAAATAATTTAGAAAGCAGTGAGGAATATTCTCTTGGTGTGACTGAAGCTTCGAAAACATTAAGCGCTATTCCTGTTTTGTTAACGCAACTTCCAGAAATTATTTCTGAAAGCTTAAAATGTTTTACTTGAGAGGCTTGTATGTTAAAAAATTCCGAACTTGGAAAGAAAACAAAATATGAGTCAAGTTATAATCCTCATTTACTTTTTCCTATTGCTCGTCAGGGCAAGCGCAATGAAATAGGGATTTCTGATGATTTACCTTTTGTGGGGTTTGATCTTTGGAATCATTATGAGGTTTCATGGTTGAATGAAAAGGGTAAGCCCATTGTGGCGATCGCTGAAATAATTTATCCCTGTGAATCTCCTTTTATTATTGAATCAAAATCCAAAAAACTTTATTTTAATTCACTTAATAACACAAAATTCAAGAATACAGCCGCTTTACAAGTGCTTTTTGAAAAAGACTTAAGTGAAAAAGCAGGAGCGAATGTTAAAGTAAAAATAACGGAATTAAATAAAATAAAAGAAGGAAAAACTTACCCTGGGATTGAGGGTGTTTGCTTAGACGAGCTTGATGTCAGCTGTTCTGTCTATACTGTTGACGCTTCTTTTTTAGTAACAGAATCTATTTTTACGGAAGAAATACTTTTTTCTAATTTATTAAAATCGAATTGTCTTGTGACACATCAACCTGATTGGGCCAGTGTGCAAATAGCCTATAAGGGTGAAAAAATAAATCACGAAGGTTTATTGAAATATTTAATTTCTTTTCGCAACCACAATGAGTTTCACGAGCAATGTATTGAAAGAATTTTTATGGACATGATGAAACAGTGCCAACCTCAAGAATTGAGTGTGTATGGACGATATACGAGGAGAGGGGGGTTGGACATCAATGTCTATCGTGGAACAAAAAATAGAGACCTTGTTGTCAGTAACCAGCGGCTTGTTCGGCAGTGAAGGTTTTTTCGTTACACGTGAAAAAGCAGAGAAGAGCGATAAAAATAGATATTTAAAGCAAAAAACAGGTTTTTAATTTGCAAGGTTTTACGTGAGACTCTTTCAAAATCTTGCAAAATATTTTTTAACGAGGTATTGGGAAAACCGAGTTTTTCGTCATTGCGAGAAAAATGCGCCCTGTGATTTTGAAAAAAAGCAAGAAGGCTCACGCATTTTTCGAAGCAATCTAGAATCGGCTCTAGATTGCTTCGAAAAACACAAAAAAGATTTCCCTTTTTTTTGGAATAAGTGGTGTGTTTTTCTCGCAATGACAAAAATCCGGATAGGATGTTTTTCGCGGATGATTTTTTCGTTGTTCATGAAAATTGTTACCGATAAATTTCAATTTTATCTTCATAAAACCAATCAAACATGTCACGCCTTAACTTGGCCATATAAGTTTTATTTTCTTCTTTTCTTTTTAGGTTATAAAAAACAACACCCTCGGCGAATATAGCATTTTCGTAGCCTACGCGTTTTGTGTGTAATAAACTTTTCAAATAATCTTTGAACCAGGTGTTGAAGTTTTCAAAAGTGCGTTCATGTTCATGAAAAGATTTATATTTAAGATGTTTGATTGCTTTTTCAAAAGGATACCAGAGGTGATTGTCTAATTGATAAGGGTTTCCTTGTAGTTTTGGCCCAATAATTTCTCCGACTTGTTCCTTATTATCTTCAACATAGCCTTTTTGGATAGCCATGAAAATGCCTTCGACTAAAAAAGTTTTTCCTTTGATAATTTGTAAAGGATCGATAATGTTTTTACGATTTTGCAAAGCAATAAGACGACCATTTTCAGTTTTGAGTTTGACATTTGTTCCATCGAGCTTTTCAATTGCGATGGTGTCTGGATCTTCTAATACCCATTCATATCCAGGATTAATTTCATTTGTTACAAGATAAACAACAGGCTCACGCAATTTAAGTTGGCTGCCATGTTTTTTAAAATCATCTTTATTAATGTCAAATGTTTTTCGAATAAAAGGGCATTCGATTTTTGGGAAGTCGCTTAAAATTTCCATTATATATTTTATATATCTAAGAATTTAATTTTTTAGTTTAACATAGATACCTCTTGTACATGAAGATGCGAGTTTCGCGCAGTCAGGTCTTCGACCTGATAGAGCGAAGATTAGGGAAATAAAAGTAGCCCCACCTTAGGGGCACGCAGTGCCCCCTGGGTATGTGAAATATCTACGC
>MGYM01000069.1:21185-25355 GCA_001801745.1 Gammaproteobacteria bacterium RIFCSPLOWO2_02_FULL_38_11 | reverse complement strand
TGGGTAAAGGGTATATTTGCTCGAGAGTGGTATTGCGCGGAAGACAAAAATAGAAAATAATATTTTGGCCGGATAAGAATTATAAAAATAATGAGAGGCTAAAATTACTTAAAATAGGATGCAATCAAGCAAAGAGGGTCTACGGTTTCATGAGAAAAATGAAATTGTAAAATACCCTCTTGCTTGGTCGCAACACCTTTTTATACCGACGAACTGGCGTCCCACCTCATCCTTTCTCTTTCCTTCGCTTGCTCAGGTGATAGAGAGCTCTGATCCTTCTCAACCCACTTAAAGAAGCTGAGAGGGGCAGCATAAAGGCTTACAGCTGCAGCGCCTACTACTGTTTTAGGATTTTCATTTACGAACTTACGCACAGTATTACTAAGAATTTTTAACATAAAAATCTCCTGAAAAAATTGAGTAATAAGAATGACTCAGTATTTTCTTTGAAATGGATTAAATTGGATTTTTACGTTTTACGCCTCGCCAGGCTTTAAGTGAGATGTCTGAGTTGGGCTCAGACCGTATGTTGCGTGTGGGGGAGAAGGGTCGTTACAGCAATACGCACAGCACATGCTAAATTAGCATCAGATTGGCGCTGATTGAGTAGCTTGCTGTATTTCATCATAGAATAAATATTAAAATTAATTGATGAACTTATATCTATATCATAAAGTGTGTTAAAAAATCAAGCAGTTGTTTTGTTAAATCTACTTATGGGTAAGATATTTATGAATGTCATCGAAACAGAAAGATTAATTTTACGTACTTGGTATGAAGAAGATGTTCAGGAATATTATCGTATCAATCAAGATCCGAAAGTGATTGAGTTTCTGCGTGGGCCTTTAACCATGGTGGAAGTGAAAGATTTTATTCTTTTTATGAATCAGCAATTTTCCCAGATTGGCTATACGCTTTGGGCCGCGGAAGAAAAATCAAGTGGAAAATTAATGGGATTTATAGGGCTTGATCCTCCCAAGTGGGAAGCGTCTTTTACGCCTTGTGTAGAGATTGGTTGGCGTTTAGGTTCAGAATGTTGGGGTAAGGGTTATGCGACAGAGGGTGCCAAAGCTGTTTTGGATTATGGATTTAATAGATGTGGTTTAAAAGAAATTGTTTCTTTTACGGTGCCTGCGAATATTCGATCTCTTCGTGTGATGGAAAAAATCGGAATGAAACGAGATTTAAAAGGTGATTTTGCACATCCAAAATTACCGCCGGAACATCGCTTATCTAAACATGTATTGTATCGCAAATGAAATTCTCATTTTTTTATATCTTGAAATTCGCTGCGTTTTAGACATTAAATCTTCTTTAGCCAATAAGCTTGATCTTTAATATCAATATTTTTAAATTTAGGATGATCTTTAAAAGCAGAAACGTCTTCTTCGGGCAACTTTTCTATAAAAAATACGTCAGAATAAAGTTCGCGGACTTCTTTCTCGTCAATTGAAAAGGGTGGGCCTTGTTTTAACGACTGATCAAACTCAACCGTCATTAATAACATATCAATTTTAGATAAAAACCGTGTTTTTTCCTTAATAAAATTCACGTATTTTTTTCTAATCTCATATGGCAAAGCAAAAAGCGCAGCTCTGTCATAAATAGTTGTTATTTTAGAAAATGTAGCTTGAGGCAATTCAAAAAAATCACCGCACCACAAAGTAATACTCCTAGCTTCGTATTTTATAAATTTTCCTTTTTTTGTCATTTTTACTGGAATGTTGTTTTCTTTGAAAAATGCGTCGCATGCAATGGGACTTAACTCTACCCCGATTACAGTGTATCCCATTGAACGCAACCAACACATATCTAGACTTTTGCCACACAAAGGAACAAAAACCACGCCTTTTGGAAGCGAAGAAAAATAACGAATTAACGTCGGGCGAACATCTTTAATATGAAAGTGGATGTCATTAGTCTTCCATCTATCTTGCCAATATTCGTTTTCCATACGATTTTCCGGAGCTATCGTCACCTATTTTTTTTATTGTGCGTTCTTTACAGTGAGTTGCTTCACTTAGAGGCTATAGCTTCTGCTATTTGCTGAGGAGGAAGCTCCTTGCGTCGAATGGTCGTGCTCAGCATCTGAAGTAGGAGGTGTAGGTTCCTTTTGTAGTTCTTGTAGTTTTTTCTTAGCAGCCGCAAGAAATTCTTCTGCGTCAATTTTTTCTTTTCCAACCTCAATATAGCGACCTTCACGATCAAACGTCATCATTAATTTTCCCGAGGGAAATAATTCTATAGGAATCATTGCTTCATCCGCTGCTCTTCTCAGTAAACATTGAGGTTCATAGTCAAGGATAAGCATGAATGAGTACGGGTCAGCTTCTGTCAGCAAGCCATCAAGTGTATTCATAAATCTCGACATCCACCAAGGGTCTTTTTCTGTTAACTCTTCAAGCAAAGTGTTTTTATGCATTCTTTCCCCGGTATTTACTAGCGTTTTTTGTTCGGTATTGAGAACGGATAAGACCTGTTGAATGCTGCTCTCTAATGCCATTGGGCTAATATCACCTGCTAAAACCAGGGTCCAATAGAGTGAAGCTGCATTGCGTTGTGCTGTCGTAATCGCCATATTAATCTCCGGGTGTGTATTTGTTAGCCAAGCATTATCATTTCTAATTCAGGAAAGAAAATTTTTCGGATTTTTAACGCACAATTCCGCGCTCAGAATCTTGCAGTGCGCTGATCAAACAATTGACTTCAGGGCAAGTTTCAACAAGAAGGCGCAATTGATCGATGGCTTGATCAACCGTATTACCTTGTCGAAAAATAATATTATACGCTTTCTTTAATGTGCTAATCGTTGCGTCTGAAAAACCACGGCGTTTTAATCCTCGTGTATTTAATCCATAGGTCGTTGCATCGTAGCCGGAGATGAGGGTGAAAGGGAGGACGTCTTTGGAGACCATGGTGGCGCGTGCAATGAAACTGTGTGCGCCGATGCGGCAGAGTTGATGTACCGCAGAAAAAGAACCTACGATCGCAAAATCTTCTACGGATACATGGCCTGCTAGCGCTGCATTATTAATAAAAATAGTGTTGTTTGCGATTTTACAATCATGCGCGATGTGGGTATAGGCCATAAATAAATTGTGATTGCCAATGTGTGTGGCTTGTCGGCCTGAAGGTGTGCCGCGATGTAGCGTGCAAAACTCTCGTACCGTATTGCCTTCTCCCATGATGAGCCAAGTGGGTTCGCCTTTGTAAGTTAAATCTTGAGGATCTTCACCTATTGAGGAAAATTGATAAATTTTATTATTAGGGCCGATTTTGGTATGACTACGAATGACGACGTGTGGGCCAATCCAAGTGTTTTCTCCAATTTCAACGTGAGGTCCGATGATGGTCCAAGGGCCTATCTCTACGTTTTTTTCAATCTTGGCGTCAGGGTGAATGACAGTGGTGGGATGAATCACTGAATTTCCTTTCTGATACTTAAAATTTCTGCAGAGCAAGCCAGCTGTCCATCGACCGTGGCTTCTCCTGCAATTTTCCAAAAATCATTTTTAGATCGCATGACGTTCAAGCTTAAAATCAATTGATCACCTGGCGTCACTATTTTTTTAAAACGTGCATTATCAATGCCTGCAAATAACCATAAACCAGGCGAAAGATTCAAAGCTTCTATGGACTTTTGCGCGAGGATACCCCCTGCTTGTGCAAGCGCTTCCAAAATTAAAACGCCAGGCATGATGGGCATTTCGGGGAAATGACCTGTAAAGAAAGGTTCGTTAATCGTTACGTTTTTTAATGCTGTGATCGATTTTCCAAGTTCAATCTTTAAAACACGATCGACCAAAATAAAAGGGTAACGATGCGGTAAACATTTTAAAATGCCTTGAATGTCAATGATGGGATCACTCATCTAAAGCCTCGCTCTTTGCTTGTGTTTCCAATATTTTTACCTTCAGTGCTAATTCACCTAAGTGACGTAGTCGGGCAACGAGTCTTTTCCATTCCTTATTGTGAAACATGCCTGTGCCTGAAGAATAAATGCCGGGTTTTGTAATGGATTTGGTGACCATGGTCATGCCTGTGATAGTGACATTGTCTGTAATTTCAAGATGGCCGCCAATGCCTGTTGCACCTGCGATCATGCAATTTTTTCCTATTGTCGTGCTGCCTGAAATACCCACGCAGGCGGCGATTGCGGTGTTGTCTCCA
>MGYM01000069.1:18937-21162 GCA_001801745.1 Gammaproteobacteria bacterium RIFCSPLOWO2_02_FULL_38_11 | reverse complement strand
AATGAGATTGGCTAATTTGGCATGGTTGCCAATCACGGTTGCTTCCAAGGTCCCTCGATCGATCGTGGTGTTTGCACCAATCTCAACGTAGTTGCCTATGATGACTGTGCCGATTTGTGGGATCTTCTGCCACCCTTCTTTATGAGGTGTGTAGCCAAATCCATCGCTGCCAACAACAACACCGCTGTGAAGAATGCAGTGCTCACCCACGGTGACTTCAGGGTATAAGGTGACGCGTGCTTCTAAACGTGTGTGTGATCCGATTTGACAGTGATGCCCCAAATATGTGTGAGCGAGTAGCACAACATGTTCGCCCAAGACACATCCTTCTTCGATAACAACATACGGTCCAATATAGACAGTGTTTGGAATGATGCAGTTTTTTTCGATGATGGCCGTGGGATGAATGTGAGGAGCGCGTGGTTTTTCAGATGAAAATAATTCAAGTGCTTTTGCAAAAGCTAAATAAGGATGTTCTGCAATCAATGCGTTAGTAGGACAAAGCGCAACATCTTCTACTGAAAGAATCACAGCGGATGCTTGAGTTTTTTTTAAATGATTGCGGTATTTGCCTTTATCACAAAAACTGATTGCGCCAGGTTTGGCAGTTGCCAAAGGCGCAATCGTTGAAATTAAACAGTTACCGTCTCCTTGTAAGGGGAGGCCGAGTTTTTGGCTGATTTCTTCGAGGCGACAAATCATTTTAATTTTTTAAGAACTGAGTCGGTGACATCTGCTTGTGAGCCAGAATAAATAACCGCTTGTTTTAAGAAAACAAAATCATATTTTTGTTCTGTAGCAAGTTTTTCAACCGCTGCTTTTACTTGGTTTGTGAATTTCGTCATTGCATCAGTTTGTGCTTTATTTAAATTTTGCTGGAAGCTTTCTTCTTTGGAGCGCAATCGTGTTCTTTCGGCAATGATTTTATCTTGTAGAACGCTGCGTTCTTTCTCTGTCATCGTGGCGCCATCACGATTTAATTTTTCAATTTGGGCTTGCACGGTTTGTTGATCTTTAACAAGTTTGTCATGCTCGGGGCGAAATTGTTTTTCAAGTGATTTGTTGATTTCAGCGACTTGTGGTGCAACTCGTAAGATTTGTTCGCCGTCTATCACGCCGATTTTAAGATTGGTTTCAGCAGCAAAAACAAAAGAAGGGATTAATATAAACAAAATACTAAAAAATAACGTTGTTTTCTTCATAAAAAACTCCTTAATCAAAATTAGTTGCCAATGCGAATTGGAAATATTGGGTTTCATCTATGGGTCTTGCGTTAACGGGTAATGCTGCACTTAAATTCAGTAAAAAATTCAATAACGGAACTTGCCAATCAACAGCTAATCCCGTGGAAAAACGAAGTTGACTCAACTGAATGCTATTTGTGTGAGTATTATAGACGTTACCCCCGTCAATAAATAGAGAAGAACGCATGTTTTTTACGGGATTAGGGAAGATAAAAGCCGTTGTTCCTGTCATCAGTGCGTTACCGCCAAGGGGCTTATCCGTGGAATCTCGAGGACCTAAAGAATTGGTGTTATACCCCCGTACCGCGCCCATATAACCGATGCCCCCTGCATAATAGTTTTTGAAAAAAGGCAGTTGCGAAGTGGAGCCATAACCAAAGCCATAACCTAAATTACCTAAGAGAGAAATAATAAAAGGAGAAGAGGCATGAAGGGGATGATAATAATGAGCATGGTAAGTTAATTTAATATAATCCAAGGGTTTTCCCACAATGGGTCCTGACATTTCAGAATTAAAACTTTGATTTAAACCTCTTGTTGGGAAGGAAGCACGATCATAACCGTTTCTAGACCAGCCGAGATTAAAGAGCAATTGATTGAAGAGGTGTCCGTTATCTTGAATAAATTCCACGACCTGAGTGGCAGGTAAACCCCCTTGGCTTAATAAAGTGTTTTGATAACCAAAGCCTACATTTAAAGCGTCGTCCTTCTCGCTGATAGGGATGACATAAGAAACCATACCGCCAAAAAGATCAGTGGTGTAATTCACGGTGTTTAAGCGACCGGGGGTGTTGCGATTGTAATAAAGATTAAAGCCGCGCTGTATGCCATCGACCGTGTAATAGGGGTTGTTATAAGAAATATTATAAACTTGCCCCATGAGGTTGGTTGTTGCATTGACGCCTAAGAATTTTCCTGTGCCTAGAAAATCATTTTGATTGACTTGCGCACTGAAGGTTAAACCATTGGAGCCATAACCCG
>MGYM01000069.1:6243-18925 GCA_001801745.1 Gammaproteobacteria bacterium RIFCSPLOWO2_02_FULL_38_11 | reverse complement strand
AGGCGTAGTTTCAAGATGAACCTCTTCTAAATAACCCAGTAAATTTAAAGCACGCGTGGATTGTTCTACTTTGGAAAGTGAAATGATGCCGCCTTCGGGTTGTTTCATGGCATGTCTTAAAACGATATCGGCTGTTTTGATATTGCCTGAGAAAGTAATTCTTCTTACATAAATACGTTGTCCTGGTTCAATATAAAATGTCATGAGGACCGTTTTGTTTTTTTCGTCGATTTTAGGAATAGGATTGACAATGGCGTAGGCATAACCCTTCTCGCCTAATGCTTTACTGATAGCGTCCACGGTTTCTTGGACTGTTTTTCTTGAAAAAGGTTTATTGATTTTGACAGTAGATAATTTCTTTAATTCATTTTCAGATAAAATAGTTTTGCCGGCCCATTGCGTATCTTTTAATGTGTAGACAGGCCCTTCTTGTAATTTAAAATTAATATAAACAAACTTGCGATCAGGCGTAACGGTGACTTGAGCAGTTTCAATTTTAAATTGAATATAGCCTTGATCAAGATAAAAATTTGAGAGTGCTTTTGATGTGTCTCCTAATTTTTCTTGTGAAAATAAATTCCGATGTTTAATAAAAGAAAAAGGGCCTGTGGCAATAGGCAATTGATTTGATAATTTGAAATTAGAAAAAGTAGCATTGCCTGAAAAATTAATTTGTTTAATGACAGCGGTGCGACCTTCTGAGATAAGGATATGAATGTCGACACGGTTACGCGAAGTGGGCGTGACGGTAGGTGTGATTTTTACATTGTATTTTCCGCGTCTTTCATATTCTGCGTCCAGGCTTGCGACGAATTTGTCGAGGGTTGCTTGATTGAAGGTTAAACCATCGATCAAGCTTAAGTTTTTTAGAACAGAATCAAGTTGCTCTTTGCTGAGATCGTTGTTTCCGGATGCGATGATGCTTGCAATGGTGGGGCGTTCTTTAACTTGGATAATGAGCGTACGCCCTTCTTGTTCTAAGGAAACAGTTTCAAAGAAACCTGTTTCGTAAAGCATTTTGATGGTTTTGCGGGTGAGCGCGGGGGTGAGTTCTTCTCCTGATTTAAGGGGTAAATAATTTAAAGCTGTGTCGACAGGAATACGATGCAAGCCCTCAAAGCGAATAGTGGAAACCGTGATGGCTTGTTGTGCGTAGGTGCTAGAAATAAATAAAAAGAACAAGAAAAATAAAACACTTTTTTTCAAACTTCATTCCCCACTTGTTTTGTAGCTTTTAGAGCAGCGCAAAGTCTATACTCGCCACAGATGAAAATCCCGTTTTTTTCATCTTGCTGGCAGGCCATCTGAAAACGTTCTTCAATCGCAAAAATCCTCGTGTGTAGTCATACACACTGCGGTTTTTGCTCACTTCAGAACGTTTCAATCTGTCCTACCATCAAGCGAAAAACCCTGGTATTTTCATCTGCGGCGAGTATAACACCCCCAATGTGAAAAAGGGGGTTGCAGCCAGCAAACCGTCGACACGATCAAGCAAGCCACCATGCCCAGGAAAAATAGCGCCGCTGTCTTTTACATGATGAATACGTTTTAACATACTTTCATAGAGATCGCCCACCATGCAAGCGCCTCCGGCAATGACACCTAATAAAATAAATTTGATAGCGGGCAGGCATGTTAAATTTAAATAAAGTGCCTCACCCCCGGCAACGAATAAAGAAGCTATCAAGCCACCCAACACACCTTCAACTGTTTTCTTAGGACTGATCTGGGGTGCAAGAAAGTGTTTTCCTGCATATTTCCCCGCAAAATAAGCCCCGGTATCGCTGGCCCACACGATGAGTAGATTAAATAAAAGAAAGACGGGGCCCGCATGTCCCAGACGCAAAGTATTGAGACCTAACCAAGCTGCAGAAATAATTAAAATACTAAAAAAGAGATTTAAGAAGCGAGGTATCGATGAATGCAGATTTTTATAATGTGTGGGAGCGCGGTTAAATCGGAATAATAAAATAATTGAAAACAGCCACCACACTGCGGTTAAGGAAAGAATAAAGAAAGCGTGAGTGAATCCTAAAAAGATAAAGGCAAGTAAGGTGGTAGAAAGATAAAGTAATTGTCCTTTTAGTTTTAAGCCTGATAAGCGCCCCCATTCAAAAGCAGCATATAAAAATACGAGGGCAGAAAGGATGGCAAACGCTTCCATGGAAGTAAAAAAAATCCCCAGTAAAACAAGGATAATGAGCGGTATAGCAGTAAGGAATCGTTTAAGCATGTGTTGGGAACCTTAAAGGCCGCCAAAGCGACGTTGTCTTGCCTGATAAGTTTGTAAAGCTTCATCGAGTTCAGCTTCATCAAAATCAGGCCACTGTTTTGGCGAAAAGTATAATTCGGTATAGGCTAATTGCCACAATAAAAAATTACTGATACGTTGCTCCCCGCTTGTTCGTATGAAAAGGTCAGGGTCGGGGAGATCAGGGCAACTTAAATGTGAAGAAAAATATTCTTCCGTGATGTGTTCTGGAGAAAGTGTTCCTTCTTGTACTTCAATCGCGATTTTTTTAGTGGCTTCTAGAATATCCCCACGTCCCCCATAATCGATGGCCAACACTAAAATCAGACCGGTATTTTGTTTTGTAAGCGTGCTTGCTTTTTCAAGCCATTCGAGAAACTCGCAAGAAAGGCGCGATGTATTTCCGATAAAACGCATTTGCACATTATTTTTATGTAATTCATTGAGTTCTGATTGCAGTCTGTGAAGAATAAGATTCATCACATGGTTGACTTCCTCTTTAGGGCGTAACCAATTTTCGCTACTAAATGCAAAGAGTGTTAAGGCCTTAACGCCTTTTTTCCCGCAAGCGCTAACCGTTTTACGCACGGCTTTAATGCCGGCATGATGGCCTGCGACGCGCGGCAAGCCTCTTTTTTTGGCCCAACGACCGTTGCCATCCAAAATGATGGCAATATGTTGTGGAATGTTGGAAGAAGTGGACATAAATTTTAATAATTTATTTTCCCGTGAGTGCGGGAAGTATAAATTAGAGCGATGAAATTACAAGCGTTGTCTTACAGATTCAAACAAAGAGATAGCACAGGCATTTGAAATGTTTAAGCTTTCGATTTCGCCTTGCATAGGGATATTGACGAGAAAGTCACAGAGTTCTTTTGTCAATCGGCGCATACCGCTGCCTTCAGAACCGAATATTAAACCGATAGAAGCGCGCAACGCCATTTCATAGAGTGACTGTGTTGCTTTCTCCTCTAAACCAATGAGCCAAACGCCTTGTTTTTTAAGTTCGCGCAATGTACGCGCTAAATTGGTAACCGTGATAAAAGGAGTAAATTGTTCTGCGCCGCAAGCGACTTTAGATACGGTGGGTGTTAAACCGCAGGCATTATCTTTGGGTGCGATCACAGCGGTCACGCCGGCGGCGTTAGCCGAGCGTAGGCATGCGCCCAAGTTATGCGGATCTTGAATACCATCTAAAATTAAAAAAAGTGGATGGGTGGTATTTCCCAGCAAGGTCATCAAGTCTTCTTCGTTCTGTGATTTTACTTGACGAAGATAGGCCAAAACGCCTTGATGTGTGAGTGTGGGTTTGATAAGTGTAAAGAATTTTTCTTTAGAAAAAAACTGGATTTTAATATGATGTTTTTCAGCAAGAGACACTATTTTTTGCAAGCGAGGATTTAAGGTATGATCCAGCATGATAAGCGACTGGATTTGTTCTGGATGTTGTTGCAAGGCTGTTTCGACAGGATGTAAGCCGTAAATAAGCATGGTATGCCCTTCTATAGAAGTGATAGGCAATTTTAAATGATAACCCCTGTTTTTAACCACCTTTCTTTTTTAAAAAATCTCACGACGCAGCCTGGGGTCTATCAAATGTGGGGAGAGGGGGAGGAAATTTTATATATTGGAAAAGCGAAAAATCTAAAAAAAAGGCTCTCGAATTATTTCCAAAAAAAGCATGAAGATCTTAAAACGCGTGTATTAATACAGCAAATAAAGCGTATTGAAATTATTCTAACAAAAAACGAAACGGAAGCCTTGTTGCTTGAAAACACCTTAATTAAACAACACAAACCGAAATATAATGTATTGTTGCGGGATGACAAAAGCTACCCTTATTTATTTGTTTCGCAGCATGATTTTCCTCGCCTAGACTTTCACCGTGGTTCTCAAAGTATGCCGGGATATTATTTTGGCCCTTATCTTAGTGCCAACGCAGTACGTGAGAATTTGCAATTACTTCAAAAGATTTTTAAATTACGCAATTGTCGCGATCATTTTTTCTCAAACCGCACACGACCTTGTTTACAATATCAAATGAAGCGTTGCACAGCGCCTTGTGTAGCTTATATTTCAAAAAAAGCGTATGCACAAGACGTCAAAAATGCCATTTTATTTTTGGAAGGCAAAACAGAGACGCTCTTGAAAATGCTTTCTAAAAAGATGGAAGAAGCTTCTTCTCGCCTTGAATTTGAGTTAGCGGCGTATTTTCGAAATCAAATCAGTGCTTTACAAAAATTGCAAACACAACAAGATGTCATTAACACAAAAGATAAAGAAATGGATGTTATTGTGATTGCACAAATAGATTTTTTGGTAGGCGTGCAAGTGATGATAATAAGAGGCGGCAGGTTATTGGGGAACAAAACCTATTTCCCGCGTGTGCCCGAAGGCACGGGATTAGAAGAAGTGATCGAAGCTTTTTTAATGCAGTTTTATCTTAATTCGCAACAGCATCTTGTTCCTCCCAGAATCATGATTAACCTTGATCTGCCTGGGCGAAAAGAGCTTATTAATATTTTTTCATTCCAAGGCAAACAAAAAGTTAGGATATTGCAACGTGCCATGGGGGCAAGAGCACGACTGATGGATATTGCTTTACGTAATTTAAAACAAGCGATAACGCTTGAATTATCGGACAAAACGAATTTCCATCATCGTTTTGAGCGATTGCAGCGGGTATTAAAATTACCGAATTTACCGAAAAAAATAGCCTGTTTTGACATCAGTCACACGCAAGGTGAAGAAACGGTGGCCTCCTACGTTGTGTTTACGGTTGAGGGTGCGCAAAAATCGGAGTACAGACGTTTAGGCATTAAAGGCATAACACCGGGAGATGATTATGCTGCGATGCGACAAGTGATTGAAAAGCGATTTACAGCATTGTCATTAGACGCACGACCGGACATGGTGTTGATTGATGGTGGAAGAGGGCAATTACGACAAGCGGAGCGTGTTTTTCAAGAATTAAATATTGGCGAAATAAGTTTGATAGGTATTGCGAAAGGGCGTGAAAGAAAGCCGGGCAAAGAGACTTTATGGTTAAGTGGAAAACCGACACCTTTTATTGTAGAGCCGACGGATTTAGCTTTTCGCATGATTCAACAAGTACGAGATGAAGCGCATCGTTTTGCGCTTGTGAGCCATCGTTCTCGGTTTGAGAAAAAGCGACGTACTTCTGAGTTAGAAAGGATAGCAGGGTTAGGGCCCCAACGACGCCGATCATTATTAAATTATTTTGGAGGATGGCAAGAAATAAAGAGAGCGAGTATAGAAGAAATTAAAAAAGTGAAAGGAATCAGTCGATCTCTTGCAGAAAAGATTTATAATGAGTTGCGCTAGAGACACGCCCTGATCAAAGGAAAAATTTTCTATGAAATTATCTGCCCCCAACATTGTGACTTTATCGCGTGTTTTCCTGATACCGATTTTTATTATTATTTTTTATTTACCTGTTTCTTGGTGTTACGTAGGCAGTGCCCTTATTTTTGCATTAGCGTCATTCACAGATTGGCTAGATGGTTATTTAGCGCGACGATTAGCGCAGACTTCTGCATTTGGGGCTTTTTTAGATCCGGTGGCGGATAAATTATTGATTGCTGTTGCGTTAGTATTGATAGTAGGGCACAGGCAGATAGCTTTAATTACTTTACCCTCGGCGGTTATTGTTGGACGAGAGATCGTGATCTCGGCGTTGAGAGAATGGATGGCGGAAGCGGGCAAGCGAGCCAGTGTTGCGGTATCGATTGTAGGGAAGGTAAAAACGGTTGTGCAGATGATTGCGATTTTATTTTTGCTTGCTTACAACCCTAGACAAAGTGGGGCAGAAATAATTTATATTATTGGTGCATTATTGCTTTATGTTGCTGCTGTTTTAACGATTTGGTCCATGTGTATTTACATGAGAGCGGCGTGGTTAGAAATGAAGGGACGATAATTTGGGGTAGACTTTAGTTGAAGGTTTAATCATAATAGAGTGTTTCACAAAGAGTCACATCTGCTTTTAAATTTTAAACAACAAGGAAGTTGAGTAAAAAAATGAAGTATTTTCCGGCAGTATTTAAAAATTTCTTTCTTTTAATCCAGTGCGTTTTTTTGTTTATATTTTGCTATCGAAAATAGCGAAGGGGCTTTTTTTGCCTAAAAAAGATACGGCTATGGAAGGCGTGGTAGGGCGGTAGCGTGCTTAAGCAAGGAGAGACAAGGATGTTTGAAACCAGCATTGCTTCAAAGCAACTGATACAAAGGATTGCGGATTATTATCAACGCCTAACGAACACTATTTGCAATCTTAATCTTGCTTCCATTGAAAATGCGGCAAATTTAATAAAACAGGCCTGGTTGGGGGGGCATCAAATTATTTGTTTTGGAAATGGAGGAAGTGCGTTAACGGCGCAGCACTTCATGACAGACTGGAACAAATGTATTTTCCTTCAGACGGGCAAGCAATTTCATGGACGTTGTTTAACGGAGAACATGGGTTTGGTAACGGCTTATAGTAATGATGTGAGTTATCAAGATATTTTTTTAGAACAATTAAAGACATTGATGCGACCGAATGATTTAGTGATAGGTATTTCAGGAAGTGGAAATTCAGAAAATGTATTGCGAGCGATTGAATACGCAAATCAGCAAAATAACATGACATTAGGTTTATGTGGTTATGATGGTGGAAAATTAAAAAGCTTAGCTAAGCACCCTGTATGGATTCCTGTAAATGACATGCAGTTAAGTGAAGATCTCCATTTTATTTTTGGCCATGTCATCATGCGTAGTTTGTGTGAAGAGCATATTGCGAACAAGTCATGAAAGATTTCTTTAAGCAGTTTTTTTATTTTCTTGATAAAGATGCGAAGAGTAAAATCCCTTTTTTGTTTTTTAGTTTTTTTATTTCCGCGTTACTAGATATCATTGGTATTGGTTTGATAGGTGGATTTCTTGCGCTGATTACAAACTCGAAAAAAGCTCTTCATCATACTTTTTTTTTTCAAGGTTATCTGAGTGATCTTTCAGAACAAAAACTAATTTTCTTAATAAGCATAGCGGTAGTAACAGCTTTTATTTTTAAGGCGATAATAGCCTTATGGATACAAAAAAAAACGATCATATTTTCTCAAGCTTTATCGGTTCGTCTTAGTGCCCGAATGTTGCGTGCTTATCAAAATGCGCCTTATGTTTTTCATTTGCAAAATAGTTTTAGTTATTTTTTGACACGAATAGGCCAAATAAATGACTATGCTAATGCGGTGCTTGCTCCTTTTATCAGTTTAATTTTGAACATAATTGTTTGTTTCGTTATTCTTGGATTTCTCTTGATACAGCAATTCTTACCCACCCTGTTTTTGGGGGTATTATTTTTACTGATCGTCGTATTACAAGATGCTTTTATTAAAAAACATATGATTAGTGCAGGACAAACCTTAGCAGAGTTATCGGGTGGAGCAGCTAAAGCTGCTCAGCATGCGTTAGGAGGAATTAAAGAAATTCGTATATTAGGTCGAGAGCATTATTTTTTAGATCGATATGTTTTTTTTACTAAAGGTATTGCTGATGCTCGGGGAACGATTGCTGTTTTGGGTTCTCTGGCCCGTTATTTCGTAGAAAATGGCATTGTATTATTTGTTATTGGATTTACGTTAATAAGCTTAGGCATCTATCACAGTGCTGCCAGTGTGGTTAGTACGGTAGGCATGTTTGTTGTTGCAAGTGCACGTCTTTTACCGACAGTCACATCAATTATTGCCGCAATCAATGGATTACGAAGTGCTTATCCATCAATGAAATTAGTCTATAAAGATTTACAAGAATTAACTTTTCTAGAACAAAATTTTTGTTTGCAAGAAAATGTAAAAGAAAGAAAACAACTCCCTTTTTTATTTGATATTTGTTTGAAAGAAGTTTCTTTTTCCTATCCAAATTCAAAATTTCAAGCGATTGATGCTGTATCCATGCAAATAAAGAGAGGGCAGTCGGTGGGTTTGGTTGGGCCTTCGGGTGCGGGCAAAAGCACGGTTGTTAGTATTATATTAGGATTGTTAACACCCCACTCAGGCAAGATTTTAATTGATGGTGAGCCTATTGTAGATTTGCGTGCTTGGCTAAATCATATCGCATATATTCCCCAATCTATTTTTTTATTAGACGACACGCTTAAACGCAATATTGCAATGGGGGTAGAAGATGAACTGATTGATGATCGGCGCCTAAGGGATGTGATTAAGATGGCGCAACTTGCTGAAGTTGTTGAGCAATTACCGCAGGGTGTTGACACTATGATCGGTGATAATGGTGTGCGTTTATCGGGAGGGCAGCGTCAACGTGTGGCTTTAGCGCGTGCTTTTTACCATGACCGTGATGTGATTGTGATGGATGAAGCGACCTCTTCTTTGGATAATGAAACGGAAGGAGAAGTGATCAAAGCCATTAAAGAATTAAAAGGGAAAAAAACTTTAATTGTGATTGCGCATCGATTATCGACTGTGGAGCATTGCGATGTGCTTTACCGTTTTGAAAAAGGGTGTATTACGAACGTAGGTTCGTATGAACAAGTGGTTGGTATGGTGAACTAAATGCGAGAGCGTATGAAAGTATTGGTGACAGGAGGTTGTGGTTATAAGGGAAGTGTATTGGTTCCCAAATTATTGCAAGCAGGGTACAACGTTACGGTCTTGGATATTCAATGGTTTGGAAATTATTTAAAGCCGCATCCACAATTAACTGTTTTAAAAGAAGATGTTCGCAACATCGAGCGCATTCCTTTGCAAGGGGTGGATGCGATCATTCATTTAGCTTCGGTTGCAAATGATCCTTGTTGTGAATTAAGTCCTAAATTAACTTGGGAAATCAGTGCACTATCAACCATGCAATTAGTGGATGCAGCTGTAAAAAACCACATAAAGCAATTTGTTTATGCTTCATCGGGCAGTGTTTACGGCGTAAGTGATGATCCGGATGTGACAGAAGAAACGGAATTAAAACCTCTTTCTGAATACAATAAAGCAAAGATGGTGGCAGAAGCGGCTGCAAACAGTTACAAAGATAAGATATTACTTCAAATTGTGAGACCTGCGACCGTTTGTGGTTACTCTCCCCGTATGCGTTTAGACGTTTCGGTGAATATGTTAACGATGCAAGCGTTAAGCAAGGGCGTGATTACAGTGTATGGTGGGAATCAAATACGTCCTAATATTCACATTGATGATATTACAGATTTATATTTATTTTTATTAAAAAATAAAATACCGGGTACTTTCAATGCAGGTTTTGAAAATTTGTCTATTCTAGATATTGCGAAGCAAGTGACTTCTTTTATCCCTGCTGAAATTAAAATAACAGAAAGTAACGACCCGCGTTCTTACCGTATTAATTCAGATAAGTTATTGAGTCTTGGTTTTCAACCGAAGAAAAAAGTAAACGATGCGATACGAGAATTAATAATAGAATATGGAAAACAAAGACTGCAAGATCAAGATGGATTTTATAATATTCGTACGATGAAAAAACTTTTACAAGAAGAAGCATGAGCTATTTTATTTTAGGCAGTAATTCTTTTTCAGGTGCAACTTATGTGAACCAACTCCTTTTGCGAGGTGAGTGTGTCATAGGCATTAGTCGATCGTCACAACCCCATCCTGTTTTGTGTCCTTACCATAGCAATCCAAATTATAAAAATTTTTATTTTTATCAACTTGATCTCAATCGCCATGCGCAAAAAATTTTTGATGTTATCAATAAACACAAGCCGAAATACATTATTGATTTCGCGAGCCAAAGCATGGTTGCTGAAAGTTGGTTGTCGCCGGAAGCGTGGTATACAACGAATATTGTTGCGAAAGTCAGATTACATCAATATTTAAGACAATGTGATTTTCTGGAACGTTATATTCGGATTTCCACGCCCGAGGTTTATGGCCACACACCCGAAAAAATAACGGAAACGGCTCGCTTTAATCCCAGCACCCCTTATGCAGTTTCGCAAGCAGCGATGGATATGAGTGTACTAGCTTTTTATCGACAGTATCAATTTCCTGTTGTGATAACACGATTTGCAAATTTTTATGGGCCTTACCAAGCACTTTACCGCATTATTCCAAGAGCGATTATTTATGGTTTTTTAAATAAGGAATTACCGTTGCATGGTGGAGGAGCTTCAATTCGCGCTTTTATTTACAGTACGGATTTTACAAGGGGTGTAGATGCTGTTATACAGCGGGGCAAACTAGGCGAAACCTATCATTTTTCCGATGATCACTTTATTTCAATAACGGATCTTATTCGAAAGATAACAAGCCTATTACAAATTCCTTATGAAAGCCTTGTAACGGTTGTTTCTGATCGTCCCGGAAAAGACAATCAATATTTGATGGATGCAACAAAAGCGCAGAGAGAGTTAGATTGGAAACCACGAGTCTTATTAGAGGAGGGGTTGTATGAAACAATTCACTGGGTTAAGAAAGGTATTGACTCAATTAAGGCGTTGCCTTTTGAATATATTCACAAAGATTAAAAGAAAATCTTTCAAAAAAAAAAGTATTGTCTTTAGAAGTAACGAAGGTGATGGTAATAAAGATCCAACAAACTACCCTCTTTGGTAGTTGATATACTCGTCGGGAATAAATGTCACTATTAACAAGATTTCAAAAATTTTATTATAACCATAAGCATTTAGAAACGGGTTATCCAGAAAACTCTTCTGAATATTATAAAATTGCTATTTTTGGTAGTAGTGCTGCTGCAGGCTATAGTTCAGAGCGAGGTTTTGGTAGCATCTTAAATTATTATTTAAATAAACCAGGGAAAAAATTTTATATAAAAAATTATGCAGAATGTGGTGTGCCTTTTTCTGGTTATCAAGCTGAAATTGCAAAAGAAGTAATGCACAAGTATGACACGATCATTATTTTTGCTGGAAATAATGAAACATTACCCTGGTTGTATAATATATGCTTCTATGAACAATATGATCCTTATCCCCGGATGCTTGAGGATGCGCTAAATCAAGCCAGGCTATCAATTAAAGTAAAAAAAAGAAGTAGTTTACTTATCGCGGTAATAAAAAAAATTTTTGAAAAAATATTTATTTTTTGTAAAGAAGTTTTGAATAAAATCATGGAGCAGAAGCAAATTTTTTCTTCTTATATGCCTTTTGGGAGCTATGCGTGTATAAAGAAAGAAATAGAAGATTTTAGCATTGTAGGACAAGTTGGTTGGGAAAAGATAGATAATGATTTCAAGCAGAGTATTTCTAACGTAGTAGAAAAGGCGAGAAAATATAATATAAAAATTATTATTTGTAGTTTGCCTACCGATGAAACTTACCCCCCTTTCTTTTCTTTTTTTCAAGAAACAGTGACGCATAAAAGCAGGTCTCTTTTTAAGGAACTTTATCAAAAAGGACTATGGTTGTTACATCAAGAATTTGTTGAAGAAGCCCTCGTTTTTTTCTTGAGGGCGAAAGAAATAGATGCAACAGTAGCTATTCTAAATTATCAACTTGCTAGAGTGTATCAAAAATTGGAAAAAAATGAGAGTAAGTCTTATTTCAGAAGGGCAATTAATTATTGCGGTTATAGAAGCAGGTACCCTGATGTGTTTCGGCAAATCTCAAAAGAGATTGCAGAAAAAAACGCAGAAGTGACTTTCATTGATATGATAGATTTATTTCATAAAGCAATGGAAAATGGGAAAACAAATCATGAAGATTTATTTTCTGACTTACAACACCCAAGCCTATTAGGTCATGGGCTAATAGCCAGTAGTATCATGAAATGTTTGCTAGATATGGGTGTTCGAGATGTCTATTTTGAAGATAGTGTTGTGATGTTGGAGCAATACAAAAGAGAACTTGATATAAAACAATATGAGACACTCAGTAATTATTTATTAAATGTGCGTTGGCATTTGGGCTTAACAAGCTATGTGACGTGTGAGGATTTTTATATTAAAAAAGCATCGTTGTATTTAGAGAAATGGATGTTGGGTTTAGGTCTGAACAAAACAACAGATCAAAAAATTACTTACTATTTTTTTCTTTCATTAATTCAATTAAAAAAAAATAAACTTGATGAGGCAACTTATTTTTTGAATAAAGCTGTCGAGGAAGATAAGGAAGTGCTTTTTCAACGTTTAAATGGGGTTGATTCAATCGGCAGAACACATTTGAGTTTATTAAAATCGAGCATTGGATATGATGAAACAAAAAATAGATTTTATTTTTTAACGGATTCTGAATCTTATTCACAGCAAGAAGATTTTGTGTGTTAAATCTTCCTCATTTAAAAAAAATTGCTTGTGTTTTGCGTGGGAGGGTAATAAAAAACTCCATGATTTCGGGCACACCTCATTTGGGATCCTGTCTTTCTTGCCTTGATATTCTTGTCGCGTTGTATTGGTCTGTTTTGCACATTTCCCCTGCTTGTCCAAATGACA
>MGYM01000069.1:5757-6233 GCA_001801745.1 Gammaproteobacteria bacterium RIFCSPLOWO2_02_FULL_38_11 | reverse complement strand
AAATCTTTTTTTCCTGAAAGTTGGCTTGAAAAGTATGGAGAAGATGGAAGTTTGTTTGGAGAGCATCCTTTGGCGCATGGTATTCCAGGAATTGAAGCTGCAACAGGGTCGTTAGGACATGGTTTACCGATAGGGGTTGGATTTGCATTGGGTTTAAAAATAAAAAATCTTGAAAATCGTGTCTATGTATTGATGAGTGATGGTGAATGTAATGAAGGTTCTGTTTGGGAAGCAGCTTTATTTGCTGCAGCACAAAAGCTCGATAATTTGATTGGCATCATTGATTTTAATAAATGGCAGGCGACGGGAAGAAGCGAAGAAGTGATGATGTTAAGCCCCTTGCGTGATAAATGGGATTCTTTTGGTTGGGATACGATGATAGTTGATGGACATGATATCCCTTTATTGGTTTCTCTGCTTTCTCATTGTACCGCAGAAGGTAAGCCGACTATGATTATCGCTAATACGATAAAAGG
>MGYM01000069.1:2023-5685 GCA_001801745.1 Gammaproteobacteria bacterium RIFCSPLOWO2_02_FULL_38_11 | reverse complement strand
AACAAGGCTTGCGACGGACAATGAAAAAATTATTTTACTTTCAGGAGATATTGGTAATCGCTTGTTTGATAAATTCAAAATGATTGCAAAAAATCGTTTTTATAATTGTGGTGTAGCAGAAGCAAACATGACGGGTGTTGCGGCCGGGTTAGCCATGATGGGATTTCATTCTGTGACGTATTCGATTACCCCCTTTGTAACCTTACGTTGTTTGGAGCAAATTAGAGATGATATTTGTTATCACAATGTGCCCGTGACGATTGTGGGAACGGGGGCAGGTCTTTCGTATGCAAGTTTGGGTCCTACACATCATTCTTGTGATGATATTGGTTTTTTACGTTTATTACCTAATATTACAATCCTGTGCCCATGTGATGTATTTGAAGTACATGCGGCTATCAATGCGGCAGTAAAGAGTGATACACCTGTTTACATTCGATTAGGAAAGAAAGGAGAGCCTAAAATTCATGAAAAAATGCCTGAATTTAAAATAGGAGAGCCGATCACGGTTAGGCAAGGAAATGATGTTTGTATATTGAGCACAGGTAATATGATGTCTGTTGCTTTGGAGGTGGCTTCACAGCTTCATGCAGAAAAAAACATTACAGCGTGTGTTGAGAGTTTCCATACTATTAAACCATTAAATACGGAATTTTTGGAAAAGATTTTTAATAAATACGCCATTGTTTCAACGATAGAAGAACACAGTCTCGTGGGTGGTTTAGGAGGAAGTATTGCAGAGTGGTATGTTGACCAAGGAATAGAAAAAACGAGACTCATTAGATTTGGCACGCAAGATAAGTTTATGACAAGAGTGGGTGATCAATCGTATGCGCGTTCTTATTTTAATTTAACTTCTCAAGAAATTACTAAAAGATTGTTGTTACTGTTTGAGAAATGAAAACGATCATCGGTGTTGACTTTGATAATACAATTGTTTGTTACGATGAGCTTTTCCATAAAATTGCGCTAGAAAAAAACTTTATTGATTCAGATTTCCCAAAAGACAAAGAAAAAATAAGAAATCATTTTCGCGCGATAGGAAAAGAAACCGCTTGGACAGAATTACAAGGATATGTTTATGGTGAACGAATTTTTGAGGCTGAAATTTTCCCCGGTGTCATTGATTTTTTTAAGCGTACACGTGAAAGAGCGATCCCCATCTATATTATCAGCCATAAAACACGCCACCCTTATGCAGGACCAGCTTATGACTTGCATCAGGCAGCCATGGGATGGCTTGAGAAAAATAATTTTTTTTCAAACCCAAGTGTCAATCTTAACCCTAAAGATGTGTTTTTTGTTGAGAGCAAGATATTGAAGTGTGATCAAATTGCTTTGATGAAATGTACACATTTTATAGATGATCTTTCTGAGTTTTTATCTGAGCCTGCTTTCCCAGAAAACACAACACGAATATTGTTTTCAAAAAAGGCAGATCATTCTCTTTCGAAATCGGTATTACGAATAGAAGACTGGTGTGCGATTAATAATTATTTTTTTAAAGAACATGGGTTTTTCGCAAGAAGATCTTAAATCGCGGTTGCTTACCTTATTACCTTTTTCTTCAGAGGAAGATTGGGTTATTCAGCCCATTTTGGGGGGGCGAAATAATCTTGCGTTTTGTGTCACATCTCGAGAAAAAAAATATTTTTTGAAGTATTACAATCAGAACCATCAGGATGGAAATAAAAAATTATCAGCTGAATTTTATTTTTTAACTTACGCTGCTCTGATTTGCAAGAGTCGATATGTTGCAAAACCTGTTGCATGTGACAGCGAACATGGACTTGCCGTATATGAACATATTGAGGGTTCTCGTTTTGACAGTTCTTTCAAGATAACAGAGTCTGAAATTAAGCATACATTACAATTCATTGAAGAGATCAATAGAAAACAATTCTTGTGTGAAGCGCAGAATATGCAACTTGCGGCGGAGGCTTGCTTTACTTTAAAAGATCATATTCGAGTGTTAGATAATAGAATGACAGCGTTAAAAGCGATAGAAGCACATAATGATGTCGAACATGAGGCAAAAGAAATAATAGATCGACAGCTTATTCCTTTGTGGGAACAAGAGAAAAAGAAGATTGAATCCTCAGCTGATTTTTCCTCGAATTTTTTATTGCGAGAAGAAAAAATAGTTTCTCCTTCTGATTTTGGATTCCATAACGCATTGTATTTAGAAAATGGTGACGTAAAATTTGTTGATTTTGAATATGCAGGCTTAGATGATCCGGCTAAACTGGTGTGTGATTACTTTAATCAAGTTGAAGTCCCGGTTCCTCTTAAATATTTTGATTTTTTCAGTCAATCGATAGCAGAGATGTTTGATGTTTCTGGAAATTTAGTTTTGAGAATAAAAAAATTGTTTTTATTGTACCGTATCAAGTGGTGTTGTATTATTTTAAATTACTTTGCTTCTTCTGAGAGAAGAAAAAAAGAATTTGTAGGAAAAGTAACTGAAGTTAATCAAGCTCTTCAATTGCAAAAAGCAAAAAAGATCTTAGGCAGTTTCACTGAAGTTGAATTCATGGGTTAATCAATATGAAGAGAGAGTTTGTTTCTTTAGTACATAAAAAAACGCAGCGAGATTATTTAAAGCGTGTTAATGAATTTCCCAAAGCCCAAGCGGCAACTATAGCGAAAAAGTTTGATTTTGATTACTGGGATGGTGATCGAAAAGTAGGTTATGGAGGTTATCGTTATGAGGGTCGTTGGCGAGCAGTGGCAGAGAAGATAGTGGAGACGTATCAGTTAAAACCAGGCGATAGTATTTTAGATGTGGGTTGTGGTAAAGGATTTTTACTTTATGAATTTACGCAAGTGATGCCAGGGATTAAAGTATCGGGTATTGATATTTCAAACTACGCTATTGAATATGCGAAAGAAGAAGTAAAACCTTATGTTAAAGTAGGGAACGCGAATCAATTACCTTATCCTGATAAAACCTTTGATCTTGTATTGTCTATTACGACTTTACACAATTTGTATTCTTATGATTTAGAAAAAGCGCTTTGTGAAATTGAGCGAGTAGGAAAGAAAAATAAATATATCTGTGTTGAGTCTTACCGAAATGAAGAAGAGAAAGCGAATCTTTTATATTGGCAATTAACATGTGAAGCCTTTTGTACGCCGCAAGAATGGCAATGGTGGTTTGACAAAACACAGTATAAAGGTGATTACGAATATATATATTTCGAGTAAAAATGATATGAAATTTCGAGCGGCTATTTTAGTTGAACTGAATAAACCTCTGGTGATAGAAGAGATTGAGTTAGCATCTCATTTAGAATATGGCCAAGTCTTAGTGAAGGTTATTTGTAGTGGTATTTGTGGTTCTCAAATAGGTGAAATTGAAGGTGTAAAAGGGCCTGATAAATACCTTCCCCATTTGTTGGGACATGAGGGGGGTGGGATTGTTGTTGACGTGGGGCCTGGTGTCAAAAAAGTTAAAGCAAGCGATCATGTCGTCATGCATTGGCGTAAAGGACATGGTGTTGATGCACCGACGCCGAAGTATAAATGGGGAGATCAAACTGTTAACGCAGGTTATGTCACAACGTTCAATGAATATGCGGTGGTGTCTGAAAATCGGGTAACATCGATTCCTAAAGAAGTAGATTTTGAGTCGGCGGCTTTAATGGGATGTGCTATTTTAA
>MGYM01000069.1:0-2016 GCA_001801745.1 Gammaproteobacteria bacterium RIFCSPLOWO2_02_FULL_38_11 | reverse complement strand
TTTCAGCTCATCCTATCATAGGCATTGATCTTTTTGATGATAAATTAGAATTTGCAAGAAAGTTTGGATTAACCCAAGTTATTAATGCAGCGAAAGAAAACGATATTTCTTCTGTTGTAAAAAGTTATGTTGGTGAAGGGGGGGCAGATGTTGTCATTGACACAACGGGTAACACGCGTGTCATTGAACAAGCTTATGCATTAACACATCATGCAGGTAAAACGATTTTGGTGGGTGTGCCTAAACTAAATCATACTATTTCAATTTATTCTTTGCCTTTACATTTTAATAAAACATTAAAAGGTTCTTTTGGTGGTAATGCGATGCCGGATGAAGATATTCCCAGGTATTTGAAATTACTTAAAATAGGAAAAATACAATCAAAAGATTTTGTTTCACATCATATGCCATTGTCGCAAATCAATGAGGCGATATCCTTACTTCAAAATGGAAAAGCACTGGGCCGAGTGATGATCGATGTTGCGAAGCTTTGACTTCTTAAAAAATGAAATTAAAACAAATTTCTAAAGAAGTATATTACCAAGAAAACCCCATTGTAAAAATAAATAGTCAATTTATTGATTATTTAGAAGTGCTTGCTACTAATCCTACATTGCAGCGTGTTAGATTGTGCGCGCATATAGATGATCAAGAAGTCTTACATGAGATGATCATCGCGTTAAAAAAAGAAGGTTATATCAGACCGCATAAACATTTAAAGAAAAACGAATCGTTTCACATTATCAAGGGTATGTTGGATGTTGTTATTTTTAAAGATAATGGAGAGATTTTAGAGGTCATACACATGGGTGATTATCATTCTGGAAAATCTTTTTATTATCGACTCTCCGGCCCTTATTTTCATACTTTAATATTAAGAACAGACTATGTTGTGCTACATGAAGCGACCAGTGGTCCATTTTGTAAAGATGAAACGGTATATGCAATGTGGTCGCCTGCGCAAGAAGATAAAAAACTAACAAACGACTTTATGTTGAATTTAGAACAGCAAGTGGATAGCTTAGTGATATGACAGTATGTCAGGCATGTGCTTCTTCGGAAAGCGATGTGTTGGTGGACGGTGGTATGCAGGCATTATGTAATGCATACCCTTCGTCGCTTGAAGAGTATGCTTATCAATTTCATGTGTTGCTTGGACAATGTAAGACTTGTGGCTTAATTCAACTGCTGCGCACGCCGGATGAAAATGAAATTATTCCAAAATACGAATGGATCACCTACAGCGAACCTGAAGAACATCTTGATGAGCTATCAGACCAACTGTTGAAATTACCAGGCCTTACACAAGACAGTGTATTTTGTGGAATAACATATAAAGATGATAGTACGCTTGAGAGGCTACGTCGAAGAGGAATAAAGACGACATGGCGTGTCTCCCCCAGGGATTTAAATATCACATTACCTAACGCAGGTTCGGAAACTGTGTTGCCTAAACTTAACGATGAATCAACAATAAAAAAATTAATTGATAAAAATCAAAGACCGGACGTCATTATTGGGCGACATGTGCTAGAGCACGCTTTTGACACACAAAAATTTTTAAACGCAATGTCTGTTCTCGTAAAACCACAAGGCTATGTTGTTTTTGAAGTGCCTGATTGTACTAAGAATCTTAAAGAATATGATTATACGATGATTTGGGAAGAGCATATTTTATATTTTACTTCTACTTCATTTTCTAAGTTATTTCAAAATACTTTTTTTACCTTGTTCCAACGCTTTTATTATCCCTACACTGATGAAAATGTAATGATAGCTGTTGTGAAGAATAATAAAAGTGATAATGATTTTAAAAAAACTTGGGTATCCTCGAATGAAGAAGATTTTTTTGGGTTGATGTTCTCAAAAAATTTTGATGTTATTTATAAAAAGATACACATTTATTTTCAAGGGCTTTTCAATCAAAATAAAAAACTTGCAATATTTGGAGCAGGGCATATTTCTTGTATGTTCATTAATTTGTTTAAAATAAAAAATTATATTTCTTTTGTGGTA
>MGYM01000068.1:7612-12722 GCA_001801745.1 Gammaproteobacteria bacterium RIFCSPLOWO2_02_FULL_38_11 | reverse complement strand
AAAGCAGAAATATTGGATTGATTAACCTCTGTTAGCTTGGCGAGGTCGTTTTGGCTTAATCCTTGAAGCTCTCGAAGCATTTTCAACGCTTCTCCAGGAGAGATAGGTATGTGAACCTGTGTTTCAACGAAGTCTGACTTTTTGATACGCATAGGTTGAGAATAATAAAATTAGGCAGCATTTTTAATTTTTTCAACATGAAGCTTACTACGAAACTTTTCTGCAAGCCAAAGGTCGTAATCTCGTTGAACATTAAGCCATAAAGTAGGAGAGGAGCCCAAAGCAATTGAAAGTCTAAGAGCCATCTCAGGGCTTATGCCTGTACTACCATTTAGTAGTCGAGATAAAGTGGTTCTATCAACATCTAGTTTTTTGGCTACCTCTGTAACTGTTAATCCAGTTGCTTCTATGCATACTTCTCTGACTAGTTCGCCTGGATGTAGGGGTTTTTTAATCATGTTTATACCTCGCAATTTTTCAATGATAATCTAAATAATCGATTGAGATGGGATTCTCACCCTCAAATTTAAAAATAACACGCCAGTTACCACTGACCTGTACCGAGTAATACTCTTTCATCGGGCCCTTTAGCTTATGAAAGTTGAATCCGGGCAAATCGAGGTCCTCAGCTTTTTCAGCCGAATCTAGAAATTGCAAAATTATCGTCAAACGTTTGGCATGCTCTGGTTTAATCCCGGCTTTGCTTTCTGTAAGATAAAATTGCTTTAAACCCTTATGCTTCCATGAAGCTATCATAAGGATAAACTGTAGCATGATGCGCTACATGCGTCAAATCAAAGTCTTTTTTGTGTAGCAAGCCCTGATTAATCTGACATCCCGAGAGCGTTTATGATGGATGTGAATGCAAATAGTTGCTGCTGGTGGCCGCTTGTGTAGATTGTTTGAGAGAGGCACTAAGACGTTCCATCAGATGATCTTCTTCCGCTTGTGTTTCTGGAGAAAGGCCATATTTTTTTTCTGCCCAGAGTTTCATTACAAAAAACTGTAAACAATGGGCAAGATCACCTGCGGTATTCTCGATGTTAATATTTGCTAGCACCAAAATTAAGTATCGAAAGTCTGAGATTTCGTCTGAGCGAGCAGAGTTTTCTATCCTGCAAATAATTTCTTGGATGAAGTCTGTGTGGTGACGTTTGATATTTGCAAAAAATTTTAAAAAAGCATTGCTGTCTTCGTGGATATAGTCTGCTAGGATGGCGCGGGCTTTTGTTAAAGAAGACCCTGCTGTGTTATGCCATAAACGAAGATGTTTTTCCTTGAGGGGAAGTAAGCGAAGATCTTTATTGTTTGTAGCGGCCAAGAATAATAAAGCGAAAAAATGATCATGCGAATAAGAAAGTTCTTCTGTATTTCCGATGGTAGGCCCGATAAAACGTTCTAGTTCTTTATCAAGAAGCCGTAACTTTTCAACTTGGCTTGTCTGGAAAATGTTGATTGTTACAAGATGCGCTTCAAGTGACGTTTTTACCGTGAAATTGGTGGGTGATATCGTTGGTACAAGCACAGAAAAAAGGGAATGGAGATCGGTTTGAATTCTTACTTTTATTTTGGCATTAAGCTGTTCCCTTTCGCGTGCTTTTTTTTGGTGGAGTTCATATTTCGTTGTTGCTTCTAATCTTGTTTGTGTTTGTTTTATTACAAGAGGAAGCCTCTCTATGCTAGAGGCAATGGTATTTTGTAATGTAACTCGGTTTTCTAAAAGTTTATTTATTGTTCTTAAACAAGAATCAAGCTCATTTTTGTAGAGGCGAAGTTCAGGAGTGTAAGGATGATGAGGATAAAGAGTATCTAAAATTTTTCGAAAATCATCAAATGTTTCTTTGAGTGTTTGAGCTGCATCTAATAATGTATCTAAAGGGCTTTTTAAAGTGTGTAATTGTGAAGAAAGGCAGTGAAGAGAGGCTGAAGTGCGTACTTGAAGTTCAATAATCCAGTCGTGTTTAATATAGTTTATAAGCTTGGAGTCGAAATCGTACATTAATGTAGAGAAGCTATCCTGGTGTTTTTTCAGGGAAATTTGGTGTTCTCGATGCATTCTTTGGAGGATAAGTACGTGGCTGGTAACTCGACGTGTATCTAAGAACGTAATTTCAATAAATTCTTGTGATAGTCGCCCTAATAAAAGGCCGGTGAGTTCATTTTTTAAAAAATCTTCTATGGGTTTTCTTGCGGGGAAATCTCCTATTTTTTCAGGAAAGATTTTTTGTAGTAATGTCATATGACGTGGTGCAATATCAAGTAAGTAGGTGATGGCGCTCATCAATAAATATCTGCTGTCGATGGTTTGAGCTGTGCGTGTTGACCTTTCTAATGTGTCTGGGAAATGCATAGCATGCTGTTGAATCGATTCTTCGGTGAAAACAGAATGTAATGAAGGTTTTATTTCTTTTAGTGTGAAGTCTCCCCAGAGCATGATTAACAGTGTTTCTTGAGGAGAAAGCCTTTTGTTTTTTTCGATGTTATACCACAAAAGTTGAAACATATTATGGAGTGCAGCAATGGCAGACATGCCTTCTTTAGTTTCGAAAAAAGAGAGTGTATGTTCTATGGGAATGTTAAATAATTTTTCTAGTGTTTTTTTGCTTAAACCTTCAGGATATTTAGATTCTTTTTCCCAGTTTGCCAGAGCTTTAATGTCTTCTAATGTGATGGTATTTCTTTTAGGTTCTTGTTCGAGTTTGGGGTAAGCGCGTTCAATTATTTTTATAATCAGCTCTAATGCTTCGCTTGCGGAAGCCGTGTTTAGCGTGGAGAGTAATCCTGTGCGTTCTTCAGGAAAAGCGAGGGATTCTTCATGGTCAGAAGAAGAGGCTGCTGCAGTAAGAGGTGCGGGTATATCTTGAGAGGGGTGATTAATCAGATGCTGGGCTTCTTCTATCATTTCAAGGGATGTTTTAATGGCGGATTGAGTTCGAGATTCATTATCGGCCCTGTGGGACTGATAGATAGCGCGCAGTTCTTTTAATTCTAAAAGACATTTTTCTATAGTTTCTAACTCTTCTTTTTTTTCTGTGTGGGCATCATTATAGGCGATTTCTGAAATAACAGATCGCAAATAAGAAAGCATTAACTTCCGCATAACATCAATTCTTTTTTTTATCATTTTTTCGGTTTTTATTAATTGCTCTTTCATTGTATCTGCTGTGACCATAAGGTCGGGGATGCTCTTAAGAAGCTGAGTTGCATCAAGCTTGTCTATCTCATTGTTGTAAACTAAATGTAGTATTTTGCAAAACAGTAAGAGAGGTAAATATTGATTTTTTGCGTTGGGCCAAAGCGTGTTTTTAATAAAAGGAGCAAAAGCCATTAAACGAAGATTTTCATCTTTTTTATAACAAAGACAGAGATGACTTATCAGATGAGTTAAGCAGGATAAGAAAAAGAAGACATCTCTTTTATTTGCTTGTAGTTCTCCTTTTGTTTCACCTAACAAGAGGGTGATGTTCATTAAGGCTTTGAGGCCTCGTTGTGGGTCGCCATTCCTCAGAGGGTATTGTGGAAAAGAAGGGGTGCCTGAGGCAATGATATTGCGTGAAACGACAGAGAATAACATTGTTGCGCTGCCAGGGAGTTCGAAGGGGAGTGTTTCAAGCGGTGGAAGCGCAGGAATGTCATTTGATTTTTCTTGAGGAAGCGAAAACGCTTCTTGTAATAATAGTATGGTTTCTTCGATAAGTGTCATGAAGGGTACCTCTAAAAATTGCCTTTTTGCGTTAGAACTTTGTCGAAGTCATTATAGCAATATTAAATTTTTTGAATACCGTATCAAATACGGATATTTTTCCACGTGTGATAGTATTGAAGATTAATTGCAATTTTCCTTGTGGGTGCTATATACTTCCCGCGATTTTTTCATGGGCGCACACGATGTATTCTAGATTAAATCGTAGAAATGATGTTTTTCATTTTTGGCAAAAACAAATAGTGTTTTTAAGCTTAATAACATTGTTGATTTTGCCTTTTAGTGCACTTGTGGGGGCGAGTTTTTGTTTGGGTGGCATGACGTTTTTGCTGCCCCAAGGGTATTTTCTTTGGCAGGGCTTCAGACATGCTGGCGCGCACGAAATAAAAAAAATTTTTTGGGATTTTTGTAAAGGCCAAATTTTTAAACTTGTTTTGACAGGATTGATTTTTTTGTTAATTTTCACAAAATGTCATCCTGCGATAATCCCTTATTTTATAGGATTCTTGATGATGCAAATGTCACTTTGGTTGATGATGCTATGAATTCAGAAATAGGCATGTCCGACTATATTCAACATCATTTAGAACATCTGACTTACCGCTTGGCGCCACATGTTGACGGTGGGTTTTGGGCCTTCCACGTGGATACCTTATTTTTTTCTATTGTCTTAGGCGTGATGTTCTGTGGATTTTTTTATGTGGCCGCGCGCCGTGCCACCTCGGGTGTGCCTGGTAAATTACAAAACCTAGTGGAATTATTATTAGAATTTGCAGACACCCAAGTCAAAGACAGTTTTCATGGGCGCAGTGCATTGATTGGGCCTTTGGCGTTAACTATTTTCACTTGGGTCTTCATGATGAATTTCATGGATTTACTCCCCGTAGATTTATTACCTCGCATCGCAGGTGAAGTGGGCATTCAGCACTTACGTGTGGTGCCCACGGCCGATCCTAATTTAACTTTCGCGCTTTCTATCAGCGTATTTTTCTTAATTCTTTTTTACAGTATCAAAATAAAAGGAATAGGGGGATTTCTTAAAGAGTTAACCTGCACGCCTTTTGGTATTTTCTTTTTGCCTGTGAATTTACTTTTAAAACTTGTTGAAGAGATAGCAAAACCCTTATCATTGGCGCTTCGACTTTTTGGCAATATGTATGCGGGAGAATTAATTTTTATATTAATCGCCTTGTTGCCTTGGTGGAGTCAGTGGCCTTTAGGTGTGATCTGGGCGATTTTTCATATTTTAATTATTACTTTACAAGCTTTTATTTTCATGATGCTGACGATTGTTTATTTGAGTTTGGCGCATGAATCGCATTAACAAATTTAATTTTTAATAAGAGGAGATATCATGGATACAATTGTTACGCTTGTTGCACAAGTTCAAGGTATGACGGCCATTGC
>MGYM01000068.1:0-7547 GCA_001801745.1 Gammaproteobacteria bacterium RIFCSPLOWO2_02_FULL_38_11 | reverse complement strand
AGTTTTTAGAAGGTGCCGCACGTCAACCTGAAATGGTACCTATGTTACAAGTGAAAATGTTTATCGTGGCGGGCTTGCTTGATGCGGTAACGATGATCGGGGTGGGTATTGCTTTGTATTTCACGTTCGCAAACCCCTTCCAACAGGCCTTATTGCAAGTGGCAGAGAAAATCGCGGCTTAAATTCATAGAAAAGAGGATCATCATGAATCTGAATGCGACCTTATTAGGGCAAATGGTAACGTTTGCTGTTTTCGTGGGTTTTACCATGAAATTTGTATGGCCCCCGATCACAAACGCGTTAGCACAACGCCAAAAACGGATTGCAGAAGGTCTGGCGGCGGCAGAACGTGGTAAACATGAATTGCAATTGTCGCAAGAACAAGACCTTCTCCAATTAAGAGAAGCGCGCGCACAAGCAGGAAAAATAATAGAACAGGCCCAACACAAAGGATCTGTGTTGGTGGAGCAAGCAAAAGAGAAAGCGATAGAAGAAGGAAAAAATATAAAGAAGGCAACAGAAAGTGAACTTACGCAGCAAATTGAAAATGTAAAATCTGATTTGCGTAAGGAAGTGGCGTTGATTGCTCTCCAAGGTGCAGAAAAAATTATTGCACAACACCTCAACCCACAGTCACACCACACTTTAATTAATAAAATTATTGACGAGATTTAATAATGCAAGATTTGCTTACCCTCGCCCGTCCCTATGCAAAAGCAGCATTTGAATTTGCAGTGACGGAGCAAAAAATAAAAGAATGGCAAAGTTTTTTATACATGGCAGCTTGTGCTATGAAAGATCCGCAAACACAAGCTTTTCGAAAGAATGTGCATACCTTAGAAATTCAAGTATTACAGTTGCTCATCGGTGTATTGAAAAATCAGAGTGACGAAGCGATGCTGCGTTTTTTGAAAATGTTGGCGGGGCATCATCGTTTAGAATTATTGCCGATGATATCGCGTCTTTTTCATAAATATAATTTAGAGTATGAAAATAAAATTGATGTCGATGTTTATAGTGTGCTGCCATTAACACCCGAACAAACACAGAAGTTATGTGTCAAACTTGAAAACCGTTTACAACGAAAAATCGTATTGCATGAACATGCAGATGCTAATTTATTAGGGGGGATCGTGGTTCGTGCGGGTGATTTTGTTATTGATAATTCTTTGCGTGGTCGTTTGCAGCGGCTTACGCATGTTTTGGTAGATTAGACTTCTTTTGAGGATACGCTAATATGCAAGCATTAAGTCCTGTTGAAATCAGTGAATTGATCAAAGCGCGCATCGCGCAATTTAGTATAGCGCCTTCTGTTCGTACAGAAGGGGTGATCGTGAGTTTGAAAGATGGCATCGTGCGTATTCATGGTTTGGATGATGTGATGCAAGGAGAAATGCTGCAGTTTAATGATCATACCTATGGGATGGCATTGAACTTAGAGCGAGACTCAGTGGGCGCGATTGTCTTGGGACCTTATGAACATTTGAACGAAGGGCAAACCGTAAAATGCACGGGGCGTATTTTAGAAGTGCCTGTGGGAGAAGCATTGTTAGGTCGTGTGGTGGATGCCTTGGGGAATGCGATTGATGGGAAGGGTGCAATTAAATCGACGCTTACTTCACCTGTTGAAAAGGTAGCGCCTGGGGTCATTGCACGTCAATCTGTTTCACAACCTTTGCAAACGGGAATTAAATCCATCGATACCATGACGCCGATTGGGCGAGGTCAGCGTGAATTGATCATTGGTGATAGACAAACAGGAAAAACCGCCATTGCTATCGACACGATCTTAAATCAAATTCATTCCGACACAGTTTGTATTTACGTTGCGATTGGGCAGAAAACCTCATCGGTTGCCAATGTTGTGCGAAAACTTGAAGAACACGGTGTGTTAAACAAAACGATTGTTGTTGCAGCCAATGCAGCGGATGCGGCTTCTTTACAATTTATTGCGCCTTATGCCGGTTGTGCGATGGGAGAATATTTTCGTGATCGGGGGCAGGATGCCCTTATCATTTATGATGATTTAACCAAGCACGCCTGGGCGTACCGTCAAATTTCATTATTATTACGAAGACCGCCGGGACGAGAAGCTTATCCGGGTGATGTTTTTTATTTACATTCACGTTTATTAGAGCGTGCTTCACGTGTGAATACACACTACGTTGAGAAAATGACAGAAGGCAAAATAAAAGGAAAAACAGGCTCATTGACGGCCATACCGATCATTGAAACACAAGCGGGGGATGTTTCTGCTTTTATTCCCACGAACGTCATTTCGATCACAGACGGACAAATTTTCCTTGAAACAGATTTATTTAATGCGGGCATTCGTCCTGCGGTGAATGCGGGTTTATCTGTCTCGCGCGTGGGGGGAGCGGCGCAAACAAAAATCATTAAAAAATTGGCGGGAGGGGTGCGTATTGCGCTGGCTCAATACCGCGAATTAGCGGCCTTTGCGCAATTTGCTTCGGATTTAGATGAGGCGACGAAAAAACAATTGAATCGAGGTCAGCGTTTCACAGAAGTGATGAAGCAAGATCAATATCAACCTTTAACGGTCGCGGAGACAGCCGTGATTTTCTTTGCAGCAGATCGTGGTTATTTGGATAATGTTTCTTTGCCTAAGATAAAAGAATTTGAAAAAAATTTAAGAGAATACATGAATCACACGCAAGCTAAATTAATAAAACACATCAATGACACGGGTGATTACAGTGTTGAGATTGAAGAAGAAATTAAAAAAGCGATTGAAACTTTTAAATCTTCTTACGCGGAATAATCATGTCTAACACGAAAGAGCTTCGTCATCAAATTCGTAGCATCAGTAACACAAAAAAAATCACGAGTGCCATGGAAATGGTGGCAGCCAGTAAAATGCGAAAAGCGCAAGAACGCATGATGATGGCGCGACCTTACGCCGATCACATTCAACAGGTCATCGATCATATTTCCACAGCGCATCCGGAATATCATCATCCTTTTTTAGAAAAGCGCACGACCTTTAAAAAAACGGGATTGATAGTGATTACTTCCGATCGTGGTTTGTGTGGTGGCTTGAACGTTAATCTTTTAAAAACAGCAGTTGCGACGATCAATCAATGGCAAAAGCAAGCGGTTACAACAGAATTTTGTGTTGTTGGGAATAAAGGCGAAACTTTTTTCCGGCGTTATGGCGGGAATGTACTTGCTTCATTGACGCAAATAGGTGATGCGCCCCGATTGATAGATTTAGTGGGGACGATCAAGGTCATGTTGGATCATTTCATTGAAAAAAAAATTGATGGCTTGTTCATTATTCACAACAAGTTTGTGAGCACGATGACGCAGCGCCCTGATGTTTTGCAATTGTTACCGATCATTTCCCGTCAAGAAACCAAATCGGATCATTACTGGGATTATATTTACGAACCGGAAGCCAAAACATTATTAGATTTAATATTGCAGCGTTACATTGAAGCGCAAGTATACCGAGGTGTTGTTGAGAATATTGCGTGTTTTCAAGCGGCGCAGATGGTTGCGATGAAAAACGCGACGGAAAATGCAGGACAATTAATTGATGAATTACGATTAGTGTATAACAAAGCACGACAAGCGGGGATTACGCAAGAGTTGGCGGAAATCGTGAGTGGTGCCGCCGCAGTGTAACGAAAGAGAGGTTAATGATGAATGGTAATATTGTTGAAGTGATTGGTGCGGTAGTTGACGTAGAATTTCCGCATGGGCACATCCCTGGCATTTATGATGCCTTAGAGATTGAGGGAACAGATTTAATATTAGAAGTACAACAACAAATGGGAGATGGTGTTGTCAGGACGATCGCCTTAGGTTCTACGGACGGTATGCGACGTGGTTTAAAAGTAAAAAACACGGGAGAGCCTATTCGAGTGCCGGTGGGAAAGAAAACCTTAGGGCGCATCATGGATGTTTTAGGCAGACCGATTGATGAATTAGGGCCTGTGGGAGCGGAAGAGCTTTGGTCGATTCACCGTTCTGCGCCTGCATTTACAGATCAAGCGGTGAATAATCAATTGCTTGAAACGGGAATCAAGGTCATCGATTTAATTTGTCCTTTTGCCAAAGGCGGCAAGGTAGGATTATTTGGCGGTGCGGGTGTAGGCAAGACGGTCAACATGATGGAGCTTATTCGTAATATTGCCATTGAGCACAGTGGCTATTCTGTTTTTGCGGGGGTAGGCGAGCGTACGCGAGAAGGCAATGATTTTTATCATGAAATGAAAGAGTCGAGTGTATTAGACAAAGTATCTTTAGTGTATGGACAGATGAATGAACCGCCGGGAAATCGTTTACGTGTTGCTTTAACGGGATTAACGGTTGCAGAAAAATTTCGGGATGAAGGGCGCGATGTACTTTTGTTTATTGATAATATTTATCGTTACACCTTGGCGGGTGTAGAAGTTTCTGCGTTATTGGGGCGTATGCCTTCAGCGGTAGGATATCAGCCGACTTTAGCGGCGGAAATGGGCGCTTTGCAAGAGCGTATCACATCAACCAAAACGGGATCGATTACCTCTGTGCAAGCGGTATATGTACCGGCGGATGATTTAACGGATCCCTCTCCTGCCACGACGTTTGCGCATTTGGACGCGACGGTGGTCTTGTCACGACAGATTGCAGAGTTAGGCATTTACCCTGCGATAGATCCTTTAGATTCGACGAGTCGACAATTAGATCCTTTAGTGATTGGGCAAGAGCATTATGATGTAGCGCGCAAAGTGCAAGGAACTTTACAGCGTTATAAAGAATTAAAGGACATCATTGCGATCCTGGGTATGGATGAATTATCAGAAGAAGACAAGTTAACGGTGAGTCGTGCGCGCAAGATTCAGCGATTTTTATCGCAGCCTTTCTTTGTAGCGGAAGTTTTCACGGGCAGTCCAGGCAAGTATGTTCCTTTAAAAGAAACGATTCGTGGATTTAAGGGGATTATTGCGGGTGAATATGATCATTTGCCAGAGCAAGCGTTTTATATGGTAGGGACGATTGAAGAAGTAGAAGAGAAGGCGAAGAAGTTATAGCGTGCTTCACCCAGCCACGTCTCTCCCATACGCGGGTGAGGGTAATCAATTAACAGGAGAAGTATGATGAACGCTGTTCCCATCCAAGTTGCTATTGTGAGTGCTGAGAAACAAATCTTTTCTGGTTCTGCGGAAATGGTTGTTGTGACAGGAGAATTAGGTGAGTTAGGTGTGATGCATGGACACAGCCCCTTGGTAACACGACTAAAGCCAGGGCAAATACGCATTGTAAAGCCCGATTACGCAGACACAGAAGAAATGTACTATATTTCAGGCGGCATACTTGAAGTGCAGCCTGAGACCGTAACCATTTTAGCAGACACTGTTGTGCGCGCAGATGACTTAGATGAAGCAAAAGCCATTGAAATCCGCGAAAATGCCCTACGTAAAATGAAACAACGCAAAACAGAATTTAACATCGCGCATGCCACTTCTGAGTTAGCTGAAGCGGCGGCTCAATTACAAACGATCCAACGTTTGCGAAAACAAGCGAAAAAATAAATATTCCATGTGGTTAGTATTAGGATACATGTGTTCTTATACGATGCTTATTATTACGGCATGATAAATCAAAAGATAATTTAAAAAGACAATGGCATTAAATCAAATAATTCACACTCAAGACCTTGTTTCTTCTATTTTAAGCCTGGATAATAAGCGTTTTTTGGATGAAGAACGTCATGTCTCTTTCTGTCATTATTCTTGCTGCCGGACGTGGAATGCGTATGCATTCTGCCAAACCCAAGGTTTTGCATCTTTTGGCAGGCAAGCCCCTCTTAGAACATGTCATCCTTCAGGCGCAAACCTTATCGCCTACAGAAATATTCTGTGTTGTCGGTGAGGGACGAGAGCAGGTCATGGAATCTTTAAAAGCGTATCCCGTGCGCTGGATTCATCAAGAAAAACAATTAGGGACAGGGCATGCTGTTCTGCAAGTCTTGCCCCATCTTAACCCAGCCTATCCCGTTTTGATTCTTTATGGCGATGTCCCTTTAATTTCATCTGACACTTTAAAACAATTATTAAATACATTGGTGAATCATGAATTGTCTTTGCTTGTGGCACAGCTTGAAAATGTCGAAGGCTTAGGACGGATCGTGCGTGACAAACAAGGGAAAATACAACGTATTGTTGAAGAGCGTGATGCGACAAACGAAGAAAAGAAAATTAAAGAAATCAACACGGGCGTCTTGGCTGCATCATTTTCTGCATTACAACATTGGCTTCCTAAAGTAACAACGCAGAATAATCAACACGAATATTATTTACCGGATGTCATCAACTTAGCGGTAGCGGC
Source organism: Gammaproteobacteria bacterium RIFCSPLOWO2_02_FULL_38_11 (assembly GCA_001801745.1). GTDB lineage: Bacteria > Pseudomonadota > Gammaproteobacteria > HIGHO2-12-38-15 > HIGHO2-12-38-15 > HIGHO2-12-38-15. The sequence continues at coordinate 1,211 of MGYM01000068.1, read as the reverse complement.
GGGAGTCGCTGTCATCACGCATACGGCCCTGCATGCTGATGAAATCTTGGGTGTGAACACGCGTGCACAACTGGCTCATTTGGAGCGTGTCTATCAAAAAAAAAGAATTGAAAACTTGATGGCGCAGGGGATTTCTTTCACAGATCCAGCGCGCTGTGATGTGCGTGGTGAGGTGATAGCTGAACCTGATGTATTAATTGAAAGTAATGTGTTATTTGAAGGTCAGGTCAGCCTAGGGGAAGGAACGGTGATAGGGCCGAACAATCACATTCGTGACAGTCGCATCGGAAAAAACGTGGTGATAAAGGCCAACTGTGTGATTGAAGAAGCCGAGATTGCGGATGGTTGTGTGATAGGCCCTTTTTCACGTATACGCCCAGGCACTGAGTTGAAAGAAAACGTACACATCGGCAGTTTTGTGGAAGTGAAAAAATCGAAAATAGGTAAAGGCACGAAAGCTAATCATTTAACATATTTGGGCGATGCAGATATTGGCGAAGAGGTTATCATTGGTGCAGGAACAATAACCTGTAATTATGATGGTGTTGACAAACATGAAACGCGTATAAAAGACCGTGCTTTCATAGGATCTAACACGGCTTTGGTTGCGCCAGTGGAGGTAGGACAAGATGCTGTGATTGGTGCGGGTTCTGTGATCACAAAAGACGCGCCGGCCGCGCAATTGACCTTAGCGCGGAGCCGACAAACGACAATTGCGCATTGGCAGAAACCGAAAAAGAGGAAGAAAATATGTGTGGAATAGTAGGTGCAAAATGCAGATTAATCAAATTAAAAATTTAATAAAAAAAGGGGAATCACAGAATATTGAATTTAAGAAATCAACAGCGCAGTTGCAAGCGGCTATTGAGACAATATGTGCTTTTTTGAATGGTAGTGGAGGTGTTGTGTTGATAGGTGTTTCTAATGATGGAAAAATCATCGGACAGGACATCAGTGATCACACAAGACAAGAAATTGCAAAAGAAATAAATAAAATTGAGCCTGCTGCGCAAGTTGTAGTGAATGAGATTTTAATATCGGAAAAAAAATATCTGATTATGATGCAAGTGAATTCAGGTCATCATGCTCCTTATATTTATGATGGAAGAGCCTATCGTCGTAATCAAGCAACCACCTCTAAAATGCCACAACATCGGTATGAACAATTGTTAGTTGCACGAGGGCAGTTGAATTATTCATGGGAAGAAGTG
>MGYM01000067.1:1967-13061 GCA_001801745.1 Gammaproteobacteria bacterium RIFCSPLOWO2_02_FULL_38_11 | reverse complement strand
TTTCAAGCGCGTTCTCTAGTATTCGGAGATAGGCTTGTGTTGTTGTTGCATCTTGATGACGAGCAATGATCATCCCGACAGCAGACCCACCTTCTTTATCTTGCTCCATCAAGCGCGTTATGAATTGTTCTTCAGGTTCATTCTCTAGTAGCTTGAGATACTCCCGCGTAGCTGTTGCATCTCGATAGCAAGCAATGGGTATCCCAAGAGCAGAGGAAGATGAAGCTGTGTTGGGGGGTGAGGGTAGAGGCATAAGCGGCTCCGGATCATTTTTACTTGCTTGATTTGGTCTGGAATTATACTACCACTTTGTTAAAGAAATCTGAAATGAAATAGCTATATTTTTCGAGTAGTGGCCTTTGAGTTTGACCTTTTAAAAACAAGAATTCCCTGTAATTTCGCACAGCGAGTTACAGGCTACATAATATAAAATTTTCAAAACATACAAGCCCAGTCTTGCGGAAAGCTTGCTCGTCGTAAGGCTGGGTAAACTAACGCATTTGCATCGTTGTTGAAGCGTTTGAGGAAGAGGCACTGCTCTTGCTTAATTGTTTGCTTTTTTTAGTGGCGCCGAGTATCACGTCTTTAATTTTCTTTAAAAAACGTTCTGTTGTTTGGCTTTGTCCTTGTCCCCACTTTTTAAATATATTTTCAAAGTACTCAAAATGATAAGGGGGTTCTAAAGACCAATCTGTTATTTTATCAATGAGGGCATGTAATATTTTTCCTGAAATAGTGACGTTGGCTTCAATTAACAAACGTAAAGGGGTGACGGGGAGTAATTTTGGAGTGTTATCATTATGTGGGCTTACCTTAATGTTTTTTTGTTTCAAGAGATATTCAATTATGTTTTCATGACCTGCTCGACAAGCAAGATGTAGAAGTGTGTAGCCTTCTTCATTTGCTTGATTCAAATTTTCAGGTGTTATTAATTTTTTAAGTTCATCTAAATTACCTTTTTCGCAAGCTTCATAGATTGTTAATGCTGGTTTTTTATTTTCTGAAACTGAAGGTATCGTCGCTGTTGAAATGATAGAGGGAGGAGAAGAATTCAAAGAAGAATATCCAGAAGTGGCAGCAGAAGAACTGCTGCTTGTTTCCATCCTCTTCCATGTATAAGTATAACTAGAAGAAGTGTTTTCATTAGATGAATCACTTTCAGGTGAAGAAGAGGCAGCGGCTTGTGCCCTTGCTTTTCTTTCTTCTGCCTTTGCTTTTTTCGCTTCTTTTTTTCTCTGATAGTTGCTCACATCGGCAGGCACAGTAGGTGCGGGAGAGCCGGGTGGCAAGGAAGCCGATGTGGCTGATTGAGATTGTTGATGTTCAATTTCATCAGCCAGCGCTTTGTCTGTCAAGTTAATAACAAAATTTCTATCTACCCCAAAGGCCAATATCGTAAGAAGAGTAAGTCGATGTTTCCATCGAAGGGCGGTTGTAAGCCAATTTTCTAAAACAGAAGGATAGGTCTCTTTCAATTCTTCTTTAAAGAACTTTAACATTAAAGAAAAAGAGGGATGCTCTGCTTGTCGTTTTTCTGCGATCAAGTAAAGACTGGCGGCCAGGCTTGCAAATGATGCGGCGTTATTTTTATCCGTGACATGAGATTTTAAGAATAAAAAAATAGCATAGATAGCTTCAGGACTATAATTTATAAATGTTTTGTAAAACACGCTATCAACACAGGGATTTACCACATAATTGCCAAGTTGAAGTACTCTTAAAAGCATTTCAGGAGAGTTTTCAACATCGAATGTTTTCAATACTCGATTGATCATTTCTTCAGAGATATGATGGGAGCGTGTTGTTAAAATCAGCCAAATTGTATAAGTAGATGAAAGAAGGAGAGCCTGTCCGCTTATCGCTATTGTTTCAAAGCAAGGAAGTGTTATCTGTAAATTTTTAGGATAGGGTAAATCAGCATTATCTGATAATAAGCTATGACTTAGAATGACTGGAGGTAAAGATTGATAGTCTAAAAATAAATTAATTAATTTTTCTCGGTATTCAGGCGGGTCCATCTGAAGAGCGATAAAAAACAATCTAAGATAAAAATCAGAAGTGTTATCCATATGGGGATGTTGTTTGAAAAACGCTTCTAAATTTTCTATTTTTTGATCTTTTATATCTTGCGTTATTTTGGAAAATAAAAAAGATTCATAGTTTGTAAAAACAGGACGACCTAAGACATGTAATATCTTAGACATTAATTCCAAATGATCACATTCTTCTTTGACTTGGGGAGGCGTTTTTTTAGCTTCATTTCTTTTTAGATATTCGATTGTTTCCTTTGTACAATCTCGTAAAGGTAAGATGAGGGCGTTATCCTTTTTACATTCCTTAGTTAGCTCTGCACTAAAGGCTTCTGTAGGTTTCCAAGGAAATAATTCTTTGTAACGTTTTTGAAATAAGCTATCTTTCAAATAAAATTGCTTAAGAATATTATGTTTTAATGTCATAAACTGGGTAAGTAAGGCTTTATCTAGAAACAAGCTGTTTATGTCATTACGAGTGAATGTTCCAGCAAAAAAAACTTTTTCAAGGTAGTTTATACGTTCGTTTAGTGAAGGTGTTTCGTCTGGTGAAGGTATATTGATGTTTCCGCATAATCGAGTTAAGTTTGTGATTGACTCGTTTATTTCTTTTTTACCCTCATTCGCTTGAGCGTACATGGTTTTTAATTCAGTAAGCCAAGATTTCAATATCTCAGGATGTGTGAGATGCAGATTTTCAAAATACTCACTAAAAAGATTGAAGCGTTTATCTTGAAAATGACGAGAGCAAGCTGTGATGTAAATCTGTAGTGCAAGTAACATTATCTCCGAGACGTCTACGCCCTCATTGCCATGGTGCTCAATTTGGGTAACAAAAGAATTAAAAAACATTGCAAGCAACTCGAAATTATATCTTTCAAAAACAGCAACGTCAGGATGAGCTAAGAACGATTTTAATATGGGATTGGGAGACGTTCTTAAATTAAATTTTGAAGAAAGTTTCTCTAAGAATGTTTTTGAAAAAAGAAGGGGTGTGTCAGTAGATGTCTTGGGCTCTGTTAAAACAGGCGGAATAAGAATAGGTGTGAGCGTGGGTGCTGTTTCTGGATAATGAGAAGCCCTGTTTATTTCTTCTGTGTCTTCTGATAGACGGTAGTATGTTGCGAATTGCGCTATAAGTGTTTGTATTTCGGGTAAAGTCGAAGAGGCGTCAGATAAAATGATGAGAGAGAAGGTAGTGGGAAAGGAAGGATCTTCTAGAAAAAGAGTTAAAAGCGATTCACGATATTCAAAATCATTTTGTAGGCTGCTCGCAAGATGCAATAAAAAAAAATAAACGACAGCGTCTTTTTTTATGATTTCAAATGATGTGTTTAGCGCGGCAATGGTTTCTTTAGAATAATGCAACATGCCTTGTATGATTTCTCTAATTTTGGCAATTTCTGCTTGTGAGAATACGGCCTCATATTGAGAGGGGGAAGACGAAGTTGCGGCAGTAGAAGTGCTTGGATGCATAATTAAGCTCATATGAAAATAAAATTTCGAGTATTTTATACTAATTTTTTAAAAAAAGCGAAAATTTTATCTTTTTTATGAATGATGCATGCGTGTGGCGCTTGATGCCGTCAGAGGATAAGGATGAGCGCTTGGTTTTTTATTTTGAGAGGCTTTTTGACGCCTTTCTACAATAAGTTTTTTAATATTCTCTAATCGAACGCTTTCTGTTTTTCCCCATTTTTTAAATTTATCCACGAGCTCAGGAAGCTCATATTCATAATAGTAGGAGGGTTCTAAAGACCAATCTGTTATTTTATCAATGAATGAATGCAAGATTTTTCTTGAAATAATATGATTATTCTCAATCAATAAAAACAAAGGTGTGATGGGGAATAATTTTTCTGCTCTAGCTTGATCGGGGCTCATATCAATATTTTTTTGTTTCGAGAGATAATTCATTATGTTTTCCTGACCTGCTCGACAAGCAAGATGTAAAACTGTGTAGCCATCTTCATTTGCTTGATTTAAATTCTCAGGTGTTATTAATTTTATAAGTTCATCTAAATTACCCTTCTCACAAGCTTCATAGATTGTTAATGCTGGTTTTTCATTTTCTAATTTTTTTGGCGGGAGCAAAGACAGGGTTCTCGTTGTTGAGGGGGTGGAAGAAGAGGCAGATGATGATGAAACTTCGCCAGAAGAAGAATAGTTGGGTGATGAAGCATTACTATTTGAAGAGGTGAGTGATTTTTCTTTTTCTTTTTTTCTTTCTTTTCTTCTTTGGCGAGAATTCATTTTTTGGATATGCTCATCTTGAGGTTTGTTTTTTATAAATTCCGAAAGCGTGTCATAAACAAAATGGTCTGATGAGGTTTCGGTAGTTTGCATCCAATTTTGAGTAATCTCAGGATAAGTTTTCTCTAGTTCTTCTTTGAAAAAATTTAGCATTGAAGAAAACAGTGGATTTTCTTTTTCTCGTTTTTTTGCAATCAAATAAAGACTAACAGCGATGCCTGCCCAAGAGGCGCTGTTGTAAGTGTCTGTGATATGAGATTTTAAAAATGAAAAAATAGCATTGATGGCAGCTGCATTATAATATTGAAATTTCTTAAAAAGTGGATTTTCAAGAAAGGAATTTTTGGGTTTGTGACAAACACGGGAAAGATTCAAAAGCATGGCTGGGAATTTTTCTACTTCAAATATTTCCAGCGCTCGATTAAGCAAGTTTTCTGAAATGTAATGAGCCGGTGACGTTAAAACAAGCCAGAGGGTATAAAGTGGTAAAAGTGCGGGAGTGTTCATATCAAACAGCGCTGTTTTTTGATTGACATCAAGGAATGTTTGAATTGACATTAAATCTGGATTTTCAGGTAAAGGGTAATTATCCTGTGATAACAAGCTAACATTCATTTCATAACTGCTTTCAGATGTCGATATCGTTTCTTTGAATTCACTAATAAGAGATAGAAGCGGAATGATTTTAGGAAGGACTTTGTGTGTTTTTAGTTGATCTAAAAATAAATTAATTAATTTTTCTCTGTATTCATGGGGTTGCATTTGAGCTGCTATGAAAAATAATCTCATGAAAAAAACATCAGAAATATCGAGATGCGGATTTTGTTTGAAAAAGATTTCTAATTTTTCTATTTCTTTATTGAAAATAGCAGAAGCTAGCGTATTAAATAAATCATGAGAGTAAGCTGAAAAAGAGGGGCGCAGTGTGTTTTGTATGACATCTAAAGGTAGTCTTAAATAACTTATTTCTTCTTCTATTTCGCCAGGGGATTTGTTTGGAGGAGGATTTTCTTTCATATATCGAATTGTTTCTCTTAAAAAACCTTTTAGGTATAAGAGGAAGACGTTATTGTTTCGCAGGAGTGTGAGCAGATCGATGCTAAAAAGTTCTAATGCATCCACAACATAAGGACAGGCTGATTTAAAACGTTCATGAAAGGCGGTGCTGCCAGAATAGAAGAGCTTAAAAATATTATAATGAGGTGTGTAAAAATAAATAAGTACTTTTTTGTTTTGCAGAAGGTTAAATAATTCATCGGATGTAAATTTACCCTGAATAAATTTTTGTGTAAGTTCTATGATGCGTTTTTTTATTTTTTTGGGAGGCTCAGGTAACTCTGCTTTTATGAGTTTCATTAGACAGGCAAGTGAGCTTTTCAATGCTTGGTCATCTTTGTTTTGAGAGCTTGCTTGGGTTAATCTATCGAGAAAAGCATCAAAGAAATGGGGATGTTTAAGATGTAAATTTTCAAAATATTCAATAAAAACATCCAAACGTTCATCGAGAAATCGATGAATAGAGATGATCTCGAAAAATTGTATTGTCAGCAATAATAAACCATCGATGACATGTTGTGGCAGTGTTTTTATTTCTTGCCCCTCTCCCTCTTGGGAGTATTTTTCAAATTCTTTTTCAAGGGCGCCCATTAACATTTTAAATACTTCAAAATCATATTTGGGTGCAGCCTCATAATAGGGTTGTATCGCAAGTACTTTCAATAAAAAATCAGCTGATTTGTCCAATTCAAATAACTTTGAGATTTTTTCTAAAAAGTTTGCCGAAAAAAAAGAGAGGTTGTTGGGTTGATAATGTATTTTTTCATCTGGATTTTCGGTTTCTGATAAAGAGGAGGCTGGGATCAAAATAGGCGCAAGTGTTGTGACAATTTCGTGGCGAGGAAGAAAAAAATTTTTTCTTTTGAGATCGTTTTTTTCTATTTTTTCTATTTCATAGTAATCCATGATTTGAAGTAAAGAAAAGAGAAGTGTTTTTGGTAGGGAAAGAGGGTTAAGTTGAGAGAATAGTTTTACAGAAAAAGAGCGTGGAAACCGAGGGTCTTCTATAAAAAGTGTTAAGAGTGTTTCTCTGTAGGGGGCATCTTCTTGTAAGCTTGTGGCAAGATGAAATAAAAACAAATAAAGCGTCAAATCTCTTTCCACGGAGCCTATTTCTAAATTTTTTAAAAGTAGTGTTAATTCAGGAATGATATCTTGAGAATAATTACGTATTGCTTTTGCTATTTCTTCGACATGAAGGATAAAGTCTTCGTCTTCGTTACTTTGAGAAAGGTGCTTTTTTAAAAGTAGATATTCTTCTTGCTTTCTAAGCAATGCTTGGCATTTTTCTTCAAGCATAACAGATTGATCGTCAAGCTTTTTATATTGTGTGAGTGTTCGACGTAGTTTTTTCAGTGCCTGGACAAGCTTACTTCTTTCATCAGCTATTTCACCGACCTCTGAGCTTGAGCTGTAAAACTTGATAATTTTGTCTAGTTCTTCGAGCCTATAAAAGGCATATTTTCTTTCAACGTTTGTTTCCCATTTATTTTCGGGTCTTTGTTCATGAAGTTGAATATCTTTTAATAGTGCATCTAATGCTTTAGCGCAGGGTGAGTACTCGTCTTTTGAAGAGGAGCCAGCGCTGTTGCTATTGTCGTTATCTGCTTTTTCCAATTGAGTGATATTTTCAGGACTCAAAGGATTTTCTCTCAAGAGAGAACTTTTGTTGCATGCTTCAATAAATTTAAGAACTTCCTCATCTTGAAGGGGTATTTTCATGAGGAGGAACAAAGCCCAGAGACGTTCTGCAGCAGAGAAATTTTCTTTTTCATCCCAAGTATTTTTCTTTGCTGTTTTTACGATATTAAAAAGCTGGCTTTCAGTTCTAGCTTTGATAGATTGAATTTCATTGGCATCATTGCTTAATCCAAGGAACATTGCCTCAAGATCTAAGATTTCCTGGATTTTTGTAGGTATAGGCATGTGTTTTTAAAATGTCAAATTTGCGTATATTTTATTCTATTTTTACAAGAAAGCAATACCATAGTCTAATGCAGCAATCTTTAAATGTTTCGCGAGTGTTTGTCCGATGTCGGCAAACGTGTCTCTTCTACCGATGAACCGAGGTTTAACTTGAGGGCCGAAAGCCAAAACGGGAATATGTTCACGTGTGTGATCGGTGCCAGTCCACGTTGGGTCGCATCCGTGATCGGCAGTGATGATGGCGAGATCATCGGGACGTAATTTTGAAATGAATTCAGGAAGTTGCATATCAAATTTTTCAAGTGCATGTGCGTAACCTATCACGTTACGACGGTGTCCATAAGAAGAATCGAAATCGACAAAATTAGTAAAAACCAAACTGCCTTCAGCTGCAGTGTTCATGATCTCCAATGTTTTTTGAAATAAGGCATCATTGCCATCGGCTTTATGGGTTTTTGAAATACCGCGATGTGCAAAAATATCAGCGACTTTCCCTATGGAAATGACTTCGTGCTTTGCTTCAATTAATTTATCTAACAAAGTAGGGCCTGGGGGAGGGGTTGAAAGATCTTTTCGATTTGCCGTTCGATAAAAATGGCCGGGTGTGCCCTTAAAGGGGCGAGCGATGACACGACCGATGTGATAAGGATCAACTAATTTGCGTGCGATTTTGCAAAGATCATAAAGTGTGTTTAAGCCAAAAGTATCTTCGTGTGCTGCAATTTGGAAAACACTGTCAGCTGAAGTATAGACGATGGGTTTGCCTGTTTTCATATGTTCATCGCCTAATTCCTCGATGATATCTGTGCCTGAAGCATGTTTATTTCCCAGCACGCCGGGCAATGTTGCTTGTGTAATGAGTTGTGAAATTAAATCATCGGGAAAACAAGGGTGTTTATTTGAAAAATAGCCCCAATCAAATAAGACAGGCAGGCCTGCGATTTCCCAATGTCCGCTCGGCGTATCTTTCCCGTGGCTGGTTTCAACGGCATAACCGTAAGCGCCTTTTAATTCGCTGTGATCCAAGCCAGGAATTTTCTCACCTGAGCTTGCAAGCAACGCCAACCCCAAACCCAATTGGTTTAGGCAAGGTAGGTGAAGCGGGCCTGAGCGCACATTAATTTGATCGGCTTTACCTTCGGTACAAGCTTGAGCGATATGGCCCAGTGTATTTGCACCTTCATCGCCAAAGGCCTTTGCATCCAGGCTAGAACCAATACCAAAAGAATCAAGTAGCAAGATGAAAGCGCGTGACATGGTGGGTTTCCTGAATTTTTACGTGAGGTTATGCTAGAGAAATTGAACGTGTTTTTCAAATTTTTTCTTTTTTAAATTCTTATGCCCTGTAATTCGCTGCGCTCATTACAGGCTACACCTGTATTTAGGTCTGTCTACGACAAAATGTTTCTTTCATGAGGCAGGCGGCCAGTAGGGCGATGATAAAGGCGAGGGGCATGATCATCATGGCGATGTGATAACAGATGGGAGAATAAAAAGGGATGTCATTTAGTTTGCTGCCGTCCCAGTAATAATCCAAAATGCGGCCGAAGAAAGGTTGGAATACCGCAAATCCAATTTGAGTTGAAATCGAAATGACACTGACAGCGGTGGCGGTGAGGATCAAAGGATTGCTTTCAGCGATGGTGGGATAAGCTATCACCTGAGCACTTGTGATAAAACCCAGTAAAAAAAATCCTAACATTAATTGAGAAGCTGTTAAATGAGGAAGATAAAGTAAAGCCAAAATCACTGCTAAGGAAAAAATGGCGCCCAGGATCATAGGGCGACGGCGATAACCAATATAATCAGAAAACCAACCCGCGGCAGGGCAACCCAGAATAGAACCTAAAAACAAAAGTGAAGTAATGGAAGCGGCTTTTTCAGGAGAGAAATGATAAACCTGTTGCAAATACAAACTGCCCCACAAAGAACCCAGAATGACAATCGGTAAATTTAATAAAGAAGTGTAAATTCCTCCCATCCAATTTTGCCAATTTAAATAAGAACGCAACATACTGTGCCAGTAACCCATCTCGCGCAATTCGTCGCACTGAGCTTTGTGTTCGTGTTTGGCATGGGGAGGATAATCTTGTACGAGAAAATAAATTAATATAAGAATGATAGCACCCAAGGCTGCAACACAAAATACGGTTTGACGCCAACCTAAATAATGATTCAATAAAGATAAAGGGGCTTGTGCGATCATGCCGCCCGTCATTGCCATGGTGACTATCAAACCCACGACGAGGGCAAGACGCTTGGGATGAAACCAGCGACTGGCCAGACGTACAGAACTTAAAAAACAAAAGGCACTGCCGATACCTGTCATGAAACGAAAAAGATGGGCAAGCGCAAAGGAATGGGTGAATGATAAAAATGTAGTGCCTAAGACGCAAATACCTAAAGCAATTAAAATGATGTTGCGCGTGGAAAAACGATCGAGTAATTGTCCTGCCGGTAATAAAAAAAGAATGGTGGCATAAAAACAATAAGCTGAGAGCGAGCCCAGTTGTTCTGCGGTGATGTTGAATGCACGTAAAAGATCACCGGCAAGAACATTGAACATGTTCATTTGAATGAATTCATAAAAAAAGAAAAGAGCGGCTGTGAAGCAGACGGTCCATTTTTTTAAGTTTGAAGTATGTTCTTGTATCAACACATCAGAAGAAAAAGTTTGAATAGATTCATTCATGGGAAAGCTCATTTTGTGGGTGTGTTTCAGCATAAGCACGACAGCGAGTTTCTCGTAAGAAGAGAGAGGTAATCAAGCCTATTACAAAAGCGATAGGTAAAATGCTCATGGCAAGAAGGTAGTTTTGATCAGAATAAGTGGGGATGCCTTGGATGAGGGTGTGGTCCCAATGAAAATCCATGAGCCAACCAAAAAAAGGTTGAAACACAGCGCCGCCACCCATGATCAAAACAGAAGCCAGCCCCATGGCTGTGCCTGTCATGCAAGAGGGATTACTTTCAGTAATTAAAGGATAAGTGATGATTTGTGCGCTGGTGATAATGCCTAATAATAAAAATAAGAAAAACAAAGAAGCGAAATTCAATTTCATTAACATGATCGTCAAGATAATGGCGATGGACAATACGGCATTGATAATCATAGGCAAGCGTCGTTGACGCAGAGAATCAGAGATCCAACCCATGAGTGGCGAGCCTATCATCGTGCCAAAGAAAATCATCATGGACACTGTGGCGGCTTGGGTTGTTGAGAGATGATGCACTTGCATTAAATACATGTTTCCCCACAATTGTCCTAACAAGAAAACAGGAAGATTCAATAAGCAAGTATAAAATCCCCCTAACCAATTTTGTGGATTTTTAATTGAAATCGCAAGATTTGATTTTGTTGTTCTTTGAAGAGAGCTTTTCTTCTGGTGATCATAATGCGCGGGATAATCTTTCACGACATACCAAATCAGCGCAAAGATAACGAGGCCTGCAACTGCATTTACTAGCACTGCATGACGCCAACCTAAGAAAGAGACCAAATGAACAAATGGTGTTTGTGCGATGACGCCGCCTAACATTCCTAATGTCACCATCAAACCAATGATCAACGCTAAGCGTCGAGCTGGAAACCAGCGTGATGCCAACATTAAACAACTTAAAAAACAAAAGGCATTACCGATGCCAGAGGCGAAATGGCAAAGACCGGCAATTAGAACAGAATGGGAAAGTGCAAAAAAGAAAGTACCGGCAATGCAAATCAACATCGAGGTTAAGATGACAGTTTTGACACGAAAGCGATCGAGTAAGATGCCGGCGGGCAATAAGAAGATAACATCAGCATAAAAGTACGTGGCAGAGAGATTACCTA
>MGYM01000067.1:236-1936 GCA_001801745.1 Gammaproteobacteria bacterium RIFCSPLOWO2_02_FULL_38_11 | reverse complement strand
AAGTTCCCCGCTGATCGAATTAAACAAACTCATTTGAATGAATTCATAAAAAAAGAAAAGTGCGGCGGAAAGGCAGACTAACCAGGGTTGTAAAGTTGAAAAGCTTAACGTGAATTTGTTGGAATCTACATAATTTTTTTCTTCGACGTTGATCATATCGTATCCTTGATGGTGCATGGGATAATCCCATGGGCTTGTTTGAAGTGCTTACGACAAAGAGATTGATATTTATCATTGCCGCCAATCTCAATTTGGTTTCCAGACGTGACGGCTTGTTGGTTTTCTCCGATGCGGATATTCATCGTGGCTTTTCTGCCGCAATGGCAAATGGTTTTTATTTCTGAAAGTTCATCAGCCCAGGCCAGTAAATACTGGCTACCTTCAAAGGGTTCGCCTCGAAAATCGGTACGTAATCCATAGGCAAGCACGGGGATAGAAAAGTTATCTGCAATATTTGAAAGTTGCATGACTTGTACTTTTGTTAGAAACTGCGCTTCGTCGACTAAGACGCAATGTAAGGGTTCATGGGACAGCAAAAATTGCTGTACATAATCATATAAATCGACACCCTTGTCAAAGGGATAAGCCTGTGACTGCAAGCCAATCCGAGAATAAATCATGCCTGCTTGAAAGCGATCATCGATGAGGGGTGTGAAGAGTAAGGTATTCATGCCGCGTTCTTGATAATTGTAGCTTGATTGAAGTAGTGTTGTGCTCTTTCCCGCGTTCATTGCAGAATAGTAAAAATAAAGTTTTGCCATGACCTTTTCCTAAAAATTTTGAGGATACGATGCCAACCCTATCAGAAACTGATTTAATTCTTAATCCTGACGGTAGTATTTATCATTTAAATCTATTACCCGGTGATTTGGCAACAACTATCATTACGGTGGGAGACCCTGACCGTGTCGAGCAGATTTCTCATTATTTTGATCGTGTGGAATTAAAAAAACAAAAACGTGAGTTTGTTACGCATACGGGGTATATCAACAAACAACGTATTTCTGTGATTTCAACAGGAATCAGCACAGACAATATTGATATTGTGTTTAATGAAATAGATGCTTTATTTAATATTGATTTCAAAACACGTCAAGTCAAAGATACTATTACATCATTGAATTTTATCCGTATTGGAACAGCCGGGGCTTTGCAAGCGGATGTCCCTTTAGACGAAGCGATTTTAACAAAATATGCGATTGGTTTTGATGGCTTATTACCTTTTTATGAAAAGCTGGAAAGTTTAGAAGAAGAAGCCTTATTGAAAGCAGCGCAGTATGATTTTTCTCATTACATTCCTGCGCAATATTATGTTGCGGCCGCCTCGCCCTCTTTATTTAATATTTTTGAAAAACAATTTCGTTCGGGGATCACCGCGACCTGTGGTGGATTTTACGCGCCGCAAGGGCGCTTATTGCGTGCCTTGACATCCAAGCCGCAGCTGATTGAAAAATTAAATCAATTTCATTTTAGAGATTTCCGATTAACGAATTTTGAGATGGAAACGGCGGGTATTTATGGTTTAGGTCGTGTGTTAGGGCATCACTGTTGTTCTTTAAGTGTGATCGTTGCTAATCGCATCACGCAGCAATTCAGCCGTGATCCGCAGCGTGCTATCACACGTTTGATAGAGCAAGTGCTAGAGCGTGTGGCGTTGTTACAGTAGGGTTGGATAACTAATTTTTTTTCTTACCCTCCTA
>MGYM01000067.1:0-209 GCA_001801745.1 Gammaproteobacteria bacterium RIFCSPLOWO2_02_FULL_38_11 | reverse complement strand
TTGAGCTGATAGACTATGTGCGTTTGCGCGCTGTCAGGTCTTCGACCTGAAAGACTTATCATAAATAAATTCTCGGGGTTTTTATCAGGCCGAAGGCCTGGCAGAAAAATTTAGCCCAGCCCTTTCAATTACCCATAAGTTTTTCTTTTTGTTCTTTTCACGATATTTTTCAAATATCTACCACAAAAACTCCCCTCTCCCCTTTTTTT
>MGYM01000066.1:267-13435 GCA_001801745.1 Gammaproteobacteria bacterium RIFCSPLOWO2_02_FULL_38_11 | reverse complement strand
TAAAAACTCTATACCTTTACAAATCGCCGTGTTGCCTTCCAGACGAATATCCGCGCCCATCCGTTGCAATTCTTGAACGTGCATAAAACGATTTTCAAAAATCGTTTCTGTGACACTGCCTGTTCCTTCTGCAATGGTATTTAATGCTAACAGTTGCGCTTGCATATCCGTCGGGAAAGCAGGATAAGGCGCCGTCTTCACATTTATAGCCTTAGGTCTACGCCCCAACATGTTTAATTCAATAAAATTATCGCCCGTTGTAATCCACGCACCGGCTTCTTCTAATTTATGTAAAACAGATTCTAAGATAAGAGGATCCACTTCTTTTAAACGTATTTGGCCTTGTGTCATCACCGCTGCCGTTAAATAGGTACCTGCTTCAATACGATCAGGTAAAATTCGATAATGACCTCCCTTCAAACGCTCAACACCTTCAATCACCAGAGTGTCTGTCCCCATCCCTTCAATATGCGCACCCATTTTATTTAAGAAATTGCCAAGATCCGTCACCTCAGGTTCACGCGCCGCATTTTTAATGATCGTCGTGCCTTCGGCGAGGGTCGCCGCCATCATTAAATTTTCTGTGCCCGTCACTGTCACTAAATCTAAAACTAAATTAGCACCACGCAATCTTCCTTTTGTTTTTGCTTTGATATAACCATTCTCAATGCTGATCTCAGCACCCATGGCGCGCATGCCGTCTAAATGCAAGTTCACAGGCCTGGCGCCAATCGCACATCCTCCCGGTAAAGCCACGTGCGCCTGTCCATAACGACCCAGCAAAGGCCCTAACACTAAAATAGAAGCACGCATCGTGCGCACCAATTCGTAAGGCGCATCAAAGCAATTGACATCACGCGCATCGACTTCAATCTGCATATGCTCATTCATTGCAAATTGAATGCCTAAACCACCTAATAATTCCAGGGTTGTCGTAATATCTTGAAGATGGGGAACATTACTTAAGAAAACAGGTTCATCTGTTAAAAGCGTGGCAGCCAAAATGGGTAAGGCCGCATTCTTTGCACCTGAAACACGAATTTCACCTTTCAAGGGAATTTGCCCTTGAATACTTAACTTATACATATAAACATCGCGCCTTTACGCTGAAAACAAAATTTTTTCTATACCACTCACTTTTGCAAGCGCGAGCATCTTATCAGGAATATGTTCGAACTTCAGCAATTTATGATGCTGTCGTCGTTCACGAAGGTAGGCTAACAGTAACGCAAAACAAGCACTGTCAATATGGTTGACGTGTTCGAAATTAACAAAAATAATTTTATCAGCGTCTTTTCTTAAGATTTTTTTTAATTCTCGCCAAGCATGCAATACTGTTTGAAATGTAAAATCACCTTCAAAATAAAGTCGCTCCTCTTGAATAACAAAATGGGGGGGCTGTTTTAGCATTAGGCTGTTTCTCGATTATGTTCCTGCAACTTTGACAATAGGCTTGTTAAACTACCTTGCGATAATTCATCTGAAAATTGCGCGCGGAAACTTTCTAAAATACTGATCCCTTCCACAGAAATATCATATACCTTCCACTGCATGCCTTTTAAAATCAAACGGTACTGAACAGACACTGGCGGTCCTCCCTCACGAATAATTTTACTTTCCACTTCCACGCGCGTTTTATTTTCATAACCTCCACGTACAGGGAAAAATTTTACGGTTTCATCCGTATAAGCAGCCAAAGCAGAAGAATAAGTGCGAACCATTAAGGTCGTAAACTCTTTCACAAATTGTTGTCGCTGCTGCGCTGTCGCGCTTGCCCAAGCATTTCTACCCAAAGCAACACGTGCCATGTCTTCCAGCGCGATATGCGGCAGTAAAATTCCATTGATAATGCGATAAACCACTTCTTTATTTGTTTTCAATGTCATTTGGTGTGACTTTAATTCTGAAATCGCTTGATTAGAAACAGTTTCCAACATCGTGACGGGTGGCGTCGTCGCATATGCATTAATTAAAAAAAAACAAAAAAATAAAAAAATAAAATATCTGCATTTTTTCATTTACTTTTTCCTTCTGATTTATCTTGCTTGTTAATTGAAAATAGAAACTGTCCTATCAAATTCTCTAAAATCAATGCGGAATGCGTGCTTTGAATGGTGCTTCCTTCTTTCAAGAAAACATCATCATACCCAGGAGAAATACTAATGTAATTTGACCCCAACAAACCTGCTGTAAAAATACTTGCAGAAGAATCTTCAGGAATCTTATTTTCACTTGCATTAATTCTAAAACTGACTTTGGCACGATAATTCGTATCATCGAGTTGGATATCCGTGATTTGTCCGATTCTCACCCCACCTAGCGTGACAGGAGCACGTATTTTTAAGTCCCCCACATTATCAAAGTAGGCCATTACAACATAACCAGGTTGCGTCAACTCTGTACTCAAACCACTGACTTTTAGGGCTAACATTGCAAAAGCAATCAGACCTGCCATCATGAAAAGTCCTACCACAATCTCAATAAAACGCACGCTACCACCCTCCCATCATCATCGTTGTTAATATGAAATCCAAACCTAATACTATTAATGAAGCATAGACAACAGAATGAGTTGTTGCACGAGAAATACCTTCCGATGTAGGCTCGCAATCATAACCTTGAAAGACAGCGATCCAGGTAACCACCACACCAAACACACAACTTTTAATCCAACCGTTAAACACATCAATTTTAAAATCCACTGAAGACTGCATATTATTCCAAAACGCGCCTGCATCCACACCCAACCATTTCACCCCAATCAAATACCCCCCCAAAATTGCAACAATACTAAAAATTGCAGCAAGCATAGGCAAGGAAATCACACCTGCCCAAAAGCGAGGTGAAATCACACGCCATAAAGGATCAATGCCCATCATTTCCATACTGGCCAATTGTTCTGTCGCCTTCATCAAACCAATTTCTGCTGTTAAAGCAGAACCTGCACGACCTGCAAACAATAAGGCCGTCACGACGGGTCCTAATTCTCTTACCACACTTAAGGCAATTAAATTTCCTAATTGTTGTGTCGCATTAAATTTTGAAAGCGTATTGTAACCCTGCAATCCAACCACCATTCCAATAAACAAACCAGACACAACGATGATGGATAAAGACAATACGCCTTCCACATAAATTTGTTCTACTAGCAAAGGAAAACTACGCACAGGCCGAGGAAAACGAAAAATTGTTAAAAATAAAAAAATACCCGCGCGTCCCACTCGGGCACAACAATTCAACCCCCAATGACCCAAACGACGTATCCAGGCAAATGCAGACATCAGCTTTCTCCTAATAAATCTTCTTGGTAGTTCTGCGCAGGATAATGAAAACGAACCACACCATCAGGTAACCCTCGTATAAATTGCTGTATCCACGGCGATGTGTGTTTTGTAATTTCTTCTGGTGTCCCTTCTCCCATGATGTGCCCTTCAGAAATCATATAAACATAATCTGCGATCTTCAGCGTTTCTTGTACATCATGTGAAACCAAGATCGATGTAACACCTAATATTTCATTTAATTCTTTAATGAGCTTTGAAATAGCCCCCATAGACAAAGGATCCAAACCTGTGAACGGCTCATCATACATAATTAATTTTGGATCAAACACAATCGTGCGCGCCAATGCAACACGTCGTGCCATCCCTCCCGACAAAGCATAGGGCATTAAATTTCTAGCACCCCGTAAACCCACTGCTTCTAATTTCAATAAAACCAAATCATGAATAAATTCTTCAGGAAGATGTGTATGCTCACGTAAAGGAAAAGCGACATTTTCAAAAACAGACAAATTAGTAAATAAAGCGCCTGATTGAAAAAGCAGCCCCATGTCTTGGCGTGCATGATAAAGTTGCCTACGACTCAAACGAGGAATATTTTTTTCATTCACAAAAATTTCACCGCGCCTAGGAGAAAGTTGTCCTCCGATCAAGCGCAACAAAGTTGTTTTACCGCAACCGCTTGGGCCCATGATCGCCGTAATTTTTCCCTGAGGAATATTAAAATTTACTTTCTTGAAAATAGGCTTCCCAGCACGGTAATAAGAAAGATCTTTAATAACAACCCAATTGTCTCGCAATAGCTCACTCCTTTGCAGTATAATTCCTGGTTTTCAAGATCCTGAATATCGTTCAAATATGGAAACTTCTGCTATCAAAACATCCCCCTCTCTCACTTTTTGTGAATCAGGCATTAATACATTCGAACTTGAGATTCAAGCTCTTAAGAGCATAGCACAACGACTCGATATTCATTTTGAACGCGCATGTCAATTATTATTACAATGCACGGGCAAAATCATCATCATGGGAATAGGTAAATCAGGGCATATTGCGAATAAGATTGCAGCCACCTTTACAAGCACGGGCACCCCCGCTTTTTTCGTACATCCTGCTGAAGCAAGCCATGGCGACCTAGGGATGCTTTCTGCAAACGACATCTTGCTTGTTTTATCTAACTCCGGTGAAACGCCAGAGATTATCAGCCTTCTACCCGCAATCAAAGAACGCATCATCCCCATCATTGCTCTAACAGGCAATAGGGCGTCTACTTTAGCACAAACCGCAGATATTAATTTAGACTTAAGTATTGCACGCGAAGCCTGCCCACTGAACCTAGCGCCGACTTCCTCAACAACAGCTTGTCTGGTGATGGGTGATGCACTGGCTATCGCTTTATTGAAAGCAAAAGGTTTTACAACTGAAGATTTTGCATCAATACATCCGGGTGGGTTTTTAGGACGACGTTTATTATTACGCGTGGATCATCTCATGCATCAAGGTGAACAAATACCAAAAGTCTCTCCTGAGACATCCTTGGCTCAAGCTTTAATTGAAATTACGAATAAGCGCTTAGGCATGGCAGTCATCGTTGACAAAGAAAATAAAATTTTAGGCATTTTCACAGACGGTGATTTACGTAGAACGCTAGAAAAACACAAAGACATTCATGCCATCAAAATGTCAGACATCATGACACAAAACTGCAAAACAGTGAAACCCAGCTTATTAGCAGCAGAAGCCTTGTATAAGATGAAGCAACATAAAATAACATCTTTACTCATCACAGACGATGAAAATAAATTACAAGGCATCATTCACCTACATGATCTTTTACAACGAGGAATGAGTTAATGACGGACCTCTTAAATAAAGCAAAACAAATAAAATTAGTCATTTTTGATGTTGATGGTGTTTTAACAGACGGCAGTCTCTATTTCAGTGAACAGGGTATGGCATTCAAAGCCTTCCAGGTACACGACGGTGTGGGCATTAAATTATTACTTGAAAATAAAATTGAAGTGGCCGTCATTACACAACACGACTCTCCCATCGTCACTCATCGCATGGAAACCTTAGGCATTCAATATATTTATGTTGGTGAAACACCCAAACTTACAAGTTATGAAAATTTACTTAAAAAAATAAATTTAAAAGATGAACAAGTTGCTTATGTTGGCGATGATTTCCCTGACTTACCTGTCCTTCGACGTGCAGGATTAAGCATTATCGTTGCAAATGCATCACCTCAACTTTTGCCTTACGTGGATTGGCAAACGCAAAAATCAGGAGGACAAGGTGCAGCCCGAGAAGTCTGCGATTTAATCTTACAAGCACAGAATCTCATGCCAAAAATCATTGAAAAATACACATGACACAGCAAAAAATTCTTTTTCTTGTTTTATTTTTTGCGGTAATGTTAAGCACTTGGCTGACTTTTTCTATTAAAGAAAATAATAACGTGGCCATGGACACAAATGAAAATAACCTCGATGCTTTTGCAACGGAAATTCATCTAACACGAATGGATAAAACAGGGCATATTAACGCAAGCTTATACTCACCTCAACTCACACACTACCCTTTAGAAAATCAAACACAACTACAATCTCCAACAGTCATAGTCTATGTAAAAAATCAACCTTCTTGGAAAATCACGGCAAATCAAGCGGCACTTTTTCACGGCAGTGAAAAAATAACATTAACTGATCATGTCGTATTACACCGTTCTTCTGGCATAAATAATGAAGAAATAACAGTTCAAACCGAACAATTAACGTTATATCCTGAACTAAAAACAGCGATGACAACATTACCCATTTCACTTTTAAGCAACAGCACACAAATCAATTCGACGGGCATGCAGGCCAACTTTGAAAAAGGAATATTAACGCTGACAAGCAGTGTAAGAGGAAACTATACCCCGCCCTCTCATGCTTACCAGAATAAAATTGAGGCCCCTTATTCAATTTACCACTTCACAGACCACAGCCTCGATCTTCCAAGCAGCCCTCAAGGACGCACCACTATCACCTTTATGCCAAAAAAAGGGGATACCCCTTACCCATAAGATGCGAAGTTAGAACCCAAGAATGGGGTTTAGATTTTCGCGCATCGGAAGGAGATAAACCGAAGGAATATTCGTTATATTTCGAGGTTTTTCGACTGAGAAGCGCGAAAAGATAAGCCCCAGGCTTGAGGTTATAAATTCGCATCTTTATGGGTAAGGGGTATATAATCCAAAAACTTAAAAAAACCACGTTGTTATATGCCACACCCTTTGTCAGTACATCACTTAGCGAAACGCTATAAAAAACGTCGTGTTGTTAAAAACGTTAGTTTACACGTCAACCGAGGCGAAATCGTTGGCTTACTGGGCCCCAATGGCGCAGGAAAAACAACCAGCTTCTACATGATCGCAGGTTTGATTGAAGCCGATGAAGGGCAAATTTTCCTAGAAGGCAAAAACATCACTGATCTTCCCATCCATCAACGCACACACTTAGGTTTAAGCTACTTATCACAAGAACCCTCTATCTTCCGCAAGCTCAGTGTTTCAGATAATATTTTGGCGATTTTAGAATTAAAAAAACATCTTTCTGCTGAAGAACGTCAAAAGAAATTAGAATTCTTATTAAGAGAATTTCATTTAACACATTTACGTGATGTACTCGGTGTTAGTCTTTCGGGGGGGGAACGACGACGAGTTGAAATTGCAAGAGCCCTTGCAACCGATCCAAAATTTATATTATTAGACGAACCTTTTGCGGGCATTGACCCCATCGCTGTTGTAGACATAAAAAAAATGATCGAACATTTAAAAAATAAAAATATTGGCATATTAATCACTGATCACAATGTAAGAGAAACCTTGGATATTTGTTCTCGCGCCTACATTGTAAGTGAAGGTGAAGTTTTATGTGATGGCTCACCCGAAGAATTACTTCATAGTCAGAAAGTACGTGAAGTCTATCTTGGTGAAGATTTTAATTTATAACTTAAACGGAGACTACTATGCAATTTAATCTCACGGGGCACCATTGTGACATCACCCCTGCCTTACGCAGTTTTACCACAAAGAAAATACAGCGCTTAACGCGTTATGCAGAGAACATCACTCACGCAGACATTGTTTTAAACGTTGATAAACTCGCTCAAACAGCCGAAGCCACTTTACACATTCCTGGCGCTGAAATTCATGCGCACTCGACCTCACAAGACATGTATTCTGCCATTGACATGCTCATCGACAAATTGGAACGTCAACTTATAAAACACCGAGAAAAAACGATCCAAAACCACAGAAAAAGCAAAGATAAGAACATCTAATCATGAACGAACTTTTATGCAATACGTCTGACGAGGACACGATGATTCATAAAAAATTAAAGATCGTAAATAATTTAGGTTTACACGCACGTGCTGCGGCCAAATTAGTGAACCTGGCATCACGTTACAGTTGCAAAGTTGAAATTGTCTATAACAATAAGCGCATCGACAGTAAAAGCATATTAAGCGTCATGACCTTGGGTGCGACACAAGGCAAAGAAATTGATGTCATCGTTGATGGTCAAGATGAAAAAGAAGCGATAGACGCCATCGAAGAACTCATCAAGCAACGGTTTGGAGAAAAGGAGTAAGCGCTATCATGATTGACACAAAGCATTTTTCAAAATGCATTGCAACCTTGGAACTTTCGCTCAAACATCTTCAATCCCCATAAACACATATAAATTTAATGATATAAATTTAAAACTCGCAATTTTGCATTTTCACGAATATTCATAAAAAACAGAGAATAATCGGATTCGTGATAATCCCCCGACTCATTGGGAAATCCAGACACCGGTGAAATCCACAAAATACCGTCTTTACATTCTGCAGAAACTGCGTGCGTTACGATCTCATCAAAATCTTCAGGTACCCCGCCCAAATGATTATCAAAGCTAGCCGCCGGTTTTTTTATATTAAATGTTAAAGGGTTAATACAAACAGGATTTCCTTTTGCACTCCCTGTAACAAGTTGCGTCTGCTCACCTTCTTCCACCGTCTGCCAACCTAAATAACAATGCACTTGGTCTGGAGAACGACACACAGGAATAGTTTTAAATTCACGGGAACCCAAACGCTCTCCCACAATGTAAGCAACCAATAATTGCTTACTCAAAGGGTATTTGTTTTCATTTTCGCGTATCAAACGTTTCGCCAAAAAACTCCCTTGACTATGTGCCACAATAAAAAAAGGACGTCCGTGATTGTAATGCTGCATGTAATAATCAAAGGCGGCTTGGATATCTTTGTATGCCAATGAAAGCGCCTGATTGCTTTCAGCAACAGGCGGCCCTCCCTCTTCTGGACTCACAAAAGCAAACAAGGTCGCTTGACGGTAAATAGGCGCATAAATCTTTGCAACATTATTAAAAACACTGGCCTGTGTACGCAACACCCCTTCTTCGACCATCTCATTTACCTCTTCATCGTCGATTGCAGCATTCCACTGACTTTGACTAAAGAAATGCGTAGGATAAATATAAAAAACATCGGCCGCAGCATGAGCCTGCTCATTTTTCAAAGCCGAATCAGGCACATCCATAGAATTATTTGTCTTAGAAGGCAAGGCCGCCCACGCAGCAGGATCTTGATAATTGGGTTTGGGAGGAATAGGCACTTGTGAAAAAGGGCGATTCATCTTATAACAACTCAATAAAAAACAAAGCATAACAACCAAAACGAGAAAAAATATTTTTTTCATAAAATTCACCAAAATTAATTTAGGGACACATCCTACGGAAATTTAAATTTTTGTTCGCAAATGCGGGAATAAAATCACATCTCGAATAGACGGTTGATCCGTGAAAAGCATCGTTAATCGATCGATACCAATACCTTCACCGGCAGTAGGCGGCATACCATATTCCAAAGCTGTCAGGTAATCAGCATCATAATGCATGGCTTCTTCATCACCTGCTTCTTTCTTTTCAACTTGTTTTATAAACCTCGAGGCTTGATCTTCGGGATCATTTAATTCTGAAAATCCATTTGCAATTTCACGACCTCCCACAAAAAACTCAAACCGATCTGTGACGAAAGGATCTTGATTATTGGCACGTGCTAAAGGTGAAACCTCGGTGGGATAAGCTGTAATAAATGTAGGTTCCTTTAAATTTGCTTCCACTGTTTTTTCAAAAATCTCGTATTGCAATTTCCCTAAGCCTTCTGTTCCTTGTACGGGAATTTGCAACTTCAAGGCAAATTGACGCAATTGATCTCGCGATTCCACTTCGAGTGTTGTTAACCTTGGATTATAATGTAATAAGGCTTCTTTCAAGGTCATAGAACGAAACGGTTTTTCAAAATCATATTGTTCACCCTGATATGAAACGACCGTATTTTTCAAAACAGTTTTTGCCAAATACCGCATCATTTCTTCGGTTAACTGCATCAAGTCTTGATAATTTGCATAAGCTTGATAAAACTCCACCATCGTAAATTCAGGATTATGGCGCGTTGACAAGCCTTCATTACGAAAATTACGATTAATTTCAAATACTTTTTCAAATCCCCCCACCACCAAACGTTTTAAAAACAATTCAGGGGCCACACGTAAATACATATCCATTGACAAAGCATGATGATGTGTCACAAAAGGACGGGCTGTTGCACCACCGGGAATAACATGCATCATCGGCGTTTCAACTTCTAAAAATTCTTTGTCTATTAAAAAATTCCGTAATGCGCTAATAAGCGAAGAACGCGTTAAAAAAATTTTTCTTGTTTCTTCATTTGAGATTAAATCTAAATAACGCTGACGATAACGTTGTTCTTGATCCACTAAACCATGAAATTTATCGGGCAAGGGCCGCAAGGCTTTTGTTAATAATCTTACTTTTTTGGCACGAATGGTGAGCTCATTTGTTTTTGTTTTAAATAATAAACCTTCTACGCCTACAATATCACCCAAGTCAAAATGCTTTGCTTTTTCATAAGCTTCTTCGCCTAATTCATTGAGCGCCGCATAAATTTGGATACGACCTGACACATCTTGCAATAATAGAAAACTTGCTTTCCCCATAACGCGTCGCATCATGATACGTCCTGCAACGCTTGTTGTTAGGGCGATCGTCTCAAGCGCCTGATGATCTTTTTCATCGTAGTGCTGATGCAAATCCAGCGCCTTATTTTTTCGATGAAAATCATTAGGATAAGCCCAACCTTGCTTTCGCAAAGCATTTAACTTCTCTTTGCGTTGAACAATCAACGCATCTTCATCAAAAACCTGGAGTTCTAATTCCGGTGAATTATCCTTCGTCATGATTCTTATCCACTATTTTAAAAATAAACGATGATGGCTGATTCTGTGAGGATTTACAATAATTGCAAAAATGTCTGAAGATTTTCACAGAAAAAACATTAAAAATGCTTCATTTTTCCTTAATTTACATCCTCTATACTGAGATAAAGAGAATATCGCATCAGGGGAAAAATATGCCTTACCCAAAAGAAATTTCGACCATTACAATTCATGTTTCCGACACTGAAAGAGAAATATTAACCCCTGATGCAAACGACAAGGCCAGAGAACAAATTGGCGCGCAAGGTCCCTTTCAAAGAGATACCTTCCGTTCTGCCCAACATGAAGGGCTTTTAAAAATAAATGGCGAGTCTATCGTACGACAAGCACAAGAAACAGAAACTGATTTAATTAAAAGAATCGAAGAAAAGCTTATTGGAATAATGGGAGAAAAGTATCTACCAAGAATAAAAACTCACTTACAACAAGACACGCCTAATCATTTCAACACCCTTATGATTGAACGATTTAATAACGTCTCTATGCCCGGCATGGGCAGCGCCTCAAGTCTAGATTGGGATAAAAACACAAATTCAGGCACATTGTTATGTGAAATCAAAATTCAGCAAATAAGCTCAAATCATAAAAAACGTTTAGCCATAAAAGACGCCATACGAAACCCAAAAAGTTCTCTTGCAAGTTTTTTCATAAGCTATAAACTCCAGGGCGAAAACGATGGGAGTATTCTATTTCAATTAGATTCCGTGCAACTTAAAATTTATGATAAAGAAGTTTATAAATATTTTCCTGCGCTCAGGAAAACTATTCCTACTGAAATAGATAGCCTTCAAGATTTATTCACGAAAGAAGCCTCTAGAAATATTATTTCTCAAGCCTTAGATTCTGTTTTTGAAGCTTTCACAGGAATAAAAAAAACAACTTCTAAAAAACAAGGAACAAGCCAAACTTCCTCATCATCATTTTCTTCTGCTTCTTCTTCTGCTTCTTCACCTATTGAATCAGAACCTTCTGAACTCGGCTCAGAAAGCGAGGGAAGTGAACGCAAGAATAAAGAAAAACTTCGTTATCTTCCAACACAAAGACTACCTATTTCATCATCCAAAACACGTGCGGTTGGATCAGAAACAGAGGAAGTAAAGCAATCTAAATCACAAAAATAAAAAATATTTATTAAACTTAAGGTTTGTTTTTTCTTCTACCTTCTTTCCCAAGTATCCTATCCATAATTTCATCGTAACCGCCCTTGTCTACGCTAGAGCTAGCTGTTGAACCTCCTGACATAGGAACTTGAAATGCAGGAGTCAGTTTCCTATCTGTTAAAAATAAACTTGAAGAGGATGATGCAGTATTGCTATCGACGCTTCTACAGGAAGTATCGCTTCGTGATTCTGCTGGTACTCCCAGTATTCTAGATAGAAAAAGTGAGATATTTGCAAAACTCGCCATATATCCTGCTTGAAGAGCTTTGTGAAATCTAAATTGATCAGTTTCTAAAGCCTTCTGTTTAAGAGGGGTTAAGTCTAATTGTGCACTTATAGCTTGCCATAGACTTTCCTCTATTTCACGGCGTCGAAAGCCAGAAAAAGTTTGCAAAAATCCAGCGAACTCAATGATGCTAGCATTCGCTATTAAAGTTTGATCAACATAAAGCTGTAATTCATTGATGAAAGCTCTTGCTATTTCTAACGTAACATTTTCTAACACTTTACCCAAAGCTTGAATATCAGGAATGATTTCTTTAACTCGTGCCTCACCTAATAAGGTTTTTACAATATAAGTAGGTATCATAACTTTGTATTGGAGAGCTTCATTTAAGTTTTGTTGTGTCTGTACCATACCTTTGAGGTACGCTTCCCCTAGCGCAGTTAAAAATTCTTCTCGTTGACTGGAACGTAAGTTATTTACTACAACATATAATTGGTGGGGTGTTTGAACAAGCTTTTTTATATGCTCTATACCAATGACTTCGGTAATAAATTCGTAACTATGAAATTCCTTCAGCTGATCAAGAACAGATCTTAATTGTTCGAATGTGTTTATGATATGTGTTATTACATAATTCGGGGGTAACAGCTCAGTCAAAAGTTTTCTTACTCTATAGGCATAGCTACACGTGCATGCACATACTAGAGTTTCGCTATTAATGAGCGGTCTAATTTGTTCTGAGTTTAATATTTCTCTTAGATAATTTTCACCCCATGAAGATGCAAAGAAGTATTCCATAACACCCATAAAGTCTATTATAGAAGGCTTGCCTGACCTAAGATCAGAAATAATGTCTTTTTTTGAAAAATTGAAAAATTGTTCTTGCACTGCTTCAGGAATGCTAGAGCTAAGGTTGTTGTATTTAGTAATATTTAAAATCCAACGTACTCCTAGCCTCTCAAAAATTTCGATGAGTCCTGCTGTAGAAAGTAAATCTAGGATCCTTTTTAACCTCTCAGGCGCATCCGTTCTATAGTAGTGAGCATCTAAGTAATACCTTGTGCCTGGCTCATAATCCCCATAGTGGAGTAAATCAGTGAGCCTGTTAACCCCTGCCTCTAATAAGAGCTCCGCCCTATTTTCTTTAGGT
>MGYM01000066.1:0-257 GCA_001801745.1 Gammaproteobacteria bacterium RIFCSPLOWO2_02_FULL_38_11 | reverse complement strand
TCTAATAAGAGCTCCGCCCTATTTTCTTTAGGTAAGCTTTTCAGTGCTTCAATAAACTCATTAAAACTAAATTTTCTATAAACATCGAACATTTTATTTTGCCTTTATTTGTAGGATACAGTTTTTAAAAAAAAATTTTTTAGTGGGGAAATATCAACTGTTTATCAATATCTACAGATATCAACATGATGTTGATATCTGTAAAAACCATATCACTTGAATTATCCATAAATACAATCATTGAGATCTTTTCTTTT
>MGYM01000065.1:14838-14965 GCA_001801745.1 Gammaproteobacteria bacterium RIFCSPLOWO2_02_FULL_38_11 | reverse complement strand
CATAACTCATGGTCTACTTACAAGGTACGCGCAGATGGTCATGGCATCAATGATTGTTGTTTTGGGAATTATAACGGCGATGTAGCCTGGTTGTACGGTTGGGACATGAACAGTTGGGTTTATAATG
>MGYM01000065.1:13880-14827 GCA_001801745.1 Gammaproteobacteria bacterium RIFCSPLOWO2_02_FULL_38_11 | reverse complement strand
CTCATACCTATCAGTTGGCGGCCAATTTCAAAATAACTGTTCACGACTTGAGGAAACTGACTATTTTATAAATTCTCCTGTACCGGCTCACTTTCAAGTTTAAAAGCCGTGTGCAAGGTTCTGACACCTAACTCTAAATATTTTTCTTCGATAACAACAGAAATTTTAATTTCAGAAGTTGAAATCAATTGAATATTAATCCCTTCTTTTCCCAAAGCAGAAAACAAAGTGCTGGCAATCCCCGCGTGCGAACGCATGCCTACCCCCACCAAGGAAAGCTTCGCGATTTTATTGTCTTTTAAAATCTCTTTTGCATTCAATTTTTTTGCGACTTTTTCAATAATTCTATTTGTTTTTTCAAAATCATCTCGATGAACCGTGAAAGTGAAATCAATAATTCCTTGCACAGGGACATTTTGAATGATCATGTCCACTTCGACTGCAGCCCGGCTCACAGGTTCAAGAATACTGGCAGCAATGCCTGGCGAATCCGGCACACCACGCACCGTAAATTTGGCTTCGTCACGATTAAATGCAACACCCGATACTTTTGGGTTCTCTAAACCCGCATCTTCAAATGTAATCAATGTGCCTTTTCCTTCTTTAAAACTCGATAATACACGAATAGGTATTTTGTGTTTTCCAGCAAATTCAACTGAACGAATTTGCAAAACCTTTGCACCTAAACTCGCTAACTCCAACATTTCTTCAAATGTCACTCGCCTGAGTAATCTTGCTTCTGGCACAACACGGGGATCCGTTGTGTAAACCCCGTCAACATCCGTGAAGATCTGACATTCATCCGCGCCTAATGCAGCCGCCAAAGCCACAGCACTCGTGTCTGACCCCCCTCGTCCTAATGTCGTGATTTCACCGTGCGAATCCATACCTTGGAATCCCGCTAAAATAGGAATACATCCTTTTTCTAAATCTCGTCGCACACTCTC
>MGYM01000065.1:8453-13841 GCA_001801745.1 Gammaproteobacteria bacterium RIFCSPLOWO2_02_FULL_38_11 | reverse complement strand
CACGGTTTAATAAGGTCATCGCTAAAAGCGACATCGAGACTTGTTCACCTGTCGACACTAACATCGAATATTCACGCGCATCCGGTTCTTCTTGCGCCTCACGCGCCAAGGCAATCAGTCGATCCGTTTCACCTGACATCGCAGAAACAACCACCGCCACCTGATGTCCTTCCTGACGCGTTTTTATAATTTTATCTGCAACATGGGCAATACGCTCAAGGCTGCCCATGGAGGTTCCACCAAATTTTTGGACGAGTAACATGGATTTTAAACCTCTTGCAATTTTTTAATAATCCAAACATGCATATCATCAAACGCCTGTGTTAACCGTGAAGGATCCCCACCCACCTGTGCTAACTCAGGACGCCCACCCCCTCGTCCACCCAACTCAGCAGCAAATCGCGTGACCATCGTTTTCGCATCACAACAGGCTAAAGCCTTCCCTGAAACCGCCACAACAATATTCACTTTACCTTCCCAGATAGAAGCTAAACTGATAATCCCCGAAGGGGTTTGACTTTTTAAATTTTCGACTAATTGTCGTAATACTTGCGGCTCAACATTTTCTATTTTCGAAAATAAAACCGTATGCCCTTCCACCACCTGGGCCTCTGATAATAACTGCTGCGTTTTTTGCATAAGTGATTTTAATTTAATATTTTCAAGTTCTTTTTCCAGCTCACGTATTTTTTCTTGAAATTGCTGAATTTTTTCAAAAACCACATTTTGTTTGCCTTTCACCAAATTTTCAATTTTTTGCATCAATGTTTCTTGTGTTTGTGCCCATATCAAAGCAGCGGTTCCTGCCACCGCCTCAATACGTCTAACACCCGCGCTGATGCTGGATTCTGAAATAATTTTAAAAAATCCAATATCTCCCGTACGACTCACATGGGTCCCGCCACACAACTCTAATGAAAAATCACCCATACGTAACACCCGTACTTTTTCCGCGTATTTTTCACCAAAAAAAGCATCTGCGCCTTGTGCTATCGCTTGCGCCTTTGACATCAGCGCCGTTTCCACAAGCACATTCAAACGAATCCATTCATTCACCGTATTTTCAATTTTATAAATTTGCTCTGAAGATAAGGCTTCATGGTGCGCATAATCAAAACGTAATCGCATGGCTTCTACAAGCGATCCTTTCTGTTGTGTATGATTTCCTACTGTTTTTCTCAAAGCTGCATGCAACAAATGCGTCGCAGAATGATGGCTTGCGATGTCACGACGACGTTTGTCTTCAACAAACGCTTGGACATCAACACCTAACTTCAATGCCTCTCCTTGCACATGACCAAAATGCAAAATGGCATTTTTGACTTTACAACTTTCTTCAACGATGAAGCGCCCCCCACCATAAAGCAACATACCCGTGTCACTGACTTGCCCACCCGATTCAACATAAAAAGGGGTTTTATCCAATACCACCCACCCTTTCTCTTTTAAACTATTGCTAGGAGAATGCGCCGCATCAAACAAAGCCAGCACAACAGATTGCGTTTCAACAAACTCATATCCCACAAAGTCAGTCTCACAATTTATATCAAAATTCATGCCCGACACATCCGTAAATTTACTTGCTAAAGCAGAATTTTGGCGTTGCTTTTCCATCGCTTTTTCAAAACCCGACATGTCAACGTGCAAATGACGTTCTCGCGCAATATCTGCCGTTAAATCCACAGGAAACCCATAGGTGTCATACAAACGAAAAATAATTTCACCTGGGATCGTTTCATTTTTTAATTTTTGAATTTCATCTTCCAAAATTTTTAAACCTTGCTCCAAAGTTTTTGCAAACTGAATTTCTTCTTGTTTTAAAAAATATTCTACATTAGCCTGCCCCTTGATAATTTCTGGATACGCTTTTTTCATTTGATTCACCAAGGGTGCAACTAATTTATAGAAAAAAAGTTCTTTCAATCCCAGTTTATTACCATGCCGAAGCGCACGACGAATGATACGTCGCAAAACATAACCCCGACCTTCATTAGAAGGCACAACGCCATCCACTATTAAAAAAGTACAAGCACGAATATGATCGGCAATCACACGAACAGAGCTTTGCGTTTTGTCTTTAATATTCCCTAGTTTAGCAATAGCCTCAATCAAGCTTGTAAATAAGTCTGTGTCATAATTATTGTGTACACCTTGCATGACAGCGCACAGGCGTTCCAAGCCCGCGCCTGTATCCACCGAAGGCTTGGGTAAGGGCGTGAGCTTGCCTTGTGCATCACGGTTATACTGCATGAAAACCAGATTCCAAATTTCTACGTAACGATCAGCGTCTGCTTGAGAAGACCCCGGTGGGCCACCCGGGATAGTTGCACCATGGTCATAATAAATTTCACTACAAGGACCACACGGACCGGTATCACCCATCGCCCAAAAATTATCTTTTTCATCACAACGTGAAAAGCGTTTTGGATCAATTTTAATTTTCTCAAGCCAAATTTTTTCTGCTTCTTTATCGTCTTTAAAAACAGTGATCCATAAGCGCTCGGGCGGTAACTTCAAGACGTTTGTTAAAAATTCCCAAGCATATTCAATCGCTTCTTCTTTAAAATAATCACCAAAACTAAAATTACCTAACATTTCAAAGTAAGTATGATGACGCGCCGTGTAGCCCACATTTTCAAGATCATTATGTTTACCCCCTGCACGTATACAACGTTGTGCGGAGGCAGCGCGTTTATACACACGCGTTTCAAGCCCCAAAAAAACTTCTTTGAATTGAACCATGCCTGCGTTAGTAAACAACAAGCTGGGATCATTGGCAGGAATTAACGAACTGGAATGTACAACCGTATGTTTTTTATTTTCAAAGAAATCTAAAAATAATTTTCTTAATTCATCACTTTTCATATAAAAAAATCCCAATTAATTTCTTGATAAACGCAAAAACGCTTTATACTTTACTTTATCTTTAAAAAAAGATTGCGTATTATAAACAAATTTTCCCAAATAAGAGAGAATGTTATGTTACTTTGTTATGAAGATTACCCAGCACTTTACGACCAAATTGAAAATGCACCGTCTGAAGAGACGGCCATTTTGTTATGGCTTCAGGGAAACAGCCTTTACGACACCTCAAGACCTCCTACTGTCATCAAAGATTCTTTTCTTGCTTTAGCTGCAAAAAAAGATCAATGTAGGTTGTTTTTGGAAATACTGAGCTACTATAATTCCATCGATTTAAACAAAGATTTATTCGAAAAAATCCTTCCCTCTCTTCTTGAGTGCCCTGTTTTTTTTCTTCTTGCTGCCGTTTGCTATCGATACGCCGACCCCTATGAATTAGGGAAGCACTGGTTGAGGGGATTATTTCCTAAATATACGCCTCAAGGGCTACGTGCTTTGTTAGATACAACAGAAAATAAAATACGTGAGCTTCGAATCAATCAGGACATCGCATCCACTTTTGGAGAATTAAAATCGTCAATTCTCATTGACATTGTTCAATATGAAGAACAACAGCGAATGATAGCAGAACAAGCCCGACGAGATGAAATACGGACATGGCTACAAAGACACAATAACGATTTGAATACTACGGATCCTCGACGTATGTTGGCAGCTAGCTCTCGTCCCATACCTCCCAAGACATTGTTTCCTCTGCCACAACATCCGCATTCTTTATATCCTACTCAAGTTGTTCCATCCACTCTGCCGCCGCCTGCCCACAACGACGATATGTCTCAGCAAGAATCGTCCGTTAATATGCTAGCAGGAGGGGGACATATGCGGATTCGGGGAAGACATCGATGATGAGAAATTACTTTATTTGATTTTTGATTTCTTCTAAACTAAATCCACGAAATTGTAGGAAACGAATACGCTTACCCTTGTCTTTAAAGTTTTGTAACTGCGCATGTTTGAATTTTTTAAAATAAACTTGCTGCAAGACTTGCGACCAATCTATTTGTGCAGACACTAATTTATTTTCAACAAATTCGCTGCTCAAACCACGCAATTGCAACTCTTGAGAAATCCTTAAAGGGCCAAAACCTCTGCTCGCACGCTCAACGATATAATTTTCTGCGAAACGATCGTCACTTTGCCAAGATTCACATTTTAGTTTTTCTAATACAACTAAAACTGCTTCCACTTCGTAATTACGCTGAATTAACTTTTGGCGCAACTCATATTGCGCATGTTCGCGTTGCGCCAAAAGCTGGAGTGCCGTTGCTGTTATCTCAGAAATAAAATTATTCGACTGCTTCTGCTTCGGCTTCTTCGACTTCGGTCTCAGCATAACCTCCCTCAATTAAAATAGGCGTCGTGATTAATTTTTCTCTGATTTTGTCCTCAATCACTTTGGCAATTTTAGGATTTTCTTTTAAATACGCTCGCGTATTATCCTTGCCTTGCCCTATACGCTCCTTTCCAAAAGAATACCATGCGCCTGATTTTTCAACGATCCCATGCTCAACCCCTAAATCAATGATTTCTCCTTCGCGCGAAATTCCTTCTCCATATAAAATTTCAAACATTGCTTGCCTGAAAGGCGGTGCTACTTTGTTTTTAACAACTTTCACTCGCGTTTCACTGCCTATGACTTCCTCTCCTTTTTTAATCGCACCCACACGTCGAATATCTAAACGTACAGACGCATAAAATTTTAAAGCATTGCCTCCCGTTGTTGTTTCAGGATTACCAAACATGACACCAATTTTCATGCGAATTTGATTAATAAACACAACCAGCGTATTTGAACGTTTAATATTTCCCGTTAATTTACGCAAGGCTTGCGACATCAAACGCGCTTGCAAACCCATGTGTGAATCACCCATCTCGCCTTCAATTTCTGCTTTAGGCGTCAATGCGGCGACCGAGTCAATGACAACAATATCTACTCCACCGGAACGTACTAACATATCCGTAATTTCTAAAGCTTGTTCGCCCGTATCAGGTTGAGAAATTAATAAATCAGAAACATTAACCCCCAGTTTTTCTGCATAAATCGGATCAAGGGCATGCTCTGCGTCAATAAAAGCCGCTGCTCCACCTTTCTTTTGACATTCTGCAATGACTTGTAAAGTTAATGTTGTTTTGCCCGAAGATTCTGGGCCATAAATTTCAACCACACGACCTCGCGGTAAGCCACCACCTAGCGCTGCATCTAAGGCCAAAGAACCCGTTGAAATCGTTTCAACTTTAACAGCGGCACTGTCCCCCAAACGCATCACTGAACCTTTTCCAAATTGTTTTTCGATTTGACTGATCGCTGCATCTAATGCTTTTTTTCGATTATCACTCATGTTTATTTCCCTCCTGTTATCCATTTGTTGAGCCTTGCGATTATCCCACTAAACTTACACTAAAGCACTATACCCCTTACCCATGAAGATGCGAACTCCTCGCATAGAGATTGCGTTCAGATTGCGA
>MGYM01000065.1:0-8402 GCA_001801745.1 Gammaproteobacteria bacterium RIFCSPLOWO2_02_FULL_38_11 | reverse complement strand
TTGCGAATAAAGATCGTCGCAAGATGAATGCAAGATCGCTAGCCGAGGGTTCTCATCTTCATGGGTAAGGGGTATATAAGTATGATATAATTTTACATTTTAAATTAAGGAGTTTTTCACCGCATGTCTGAACTTGGAAAAGAAATCATTCCCGTCACCATTGAACAAGAATTGAAGCAATCTTACCTAGATTATGCAATGAGTGTGATCGTGGGACGTGCTTTGCCTGATGTACGCGATGGACTGAAGCCCGTCCACCGCCGCGTTTTATTCGCCATGCGCGAATTAAGCAATGACTGGAATAAACCTTATAAAAAATCAGCGCGTATCGTGGGTGATGTCATCGGTAAATACCATCCTCATGGTGATGGACCTGTCTATGACACTATCGTCAGGATGGCCCAACCCTTCAGCATGCGTTATGTTTTAGTCGATGGCCAAGGCAACTTTGGCTCCATCGATGGCGATGCGGCAGCTGCAATGCGTTATACCGAAGTGCGTATGGCGCGCATCGCACATGAAATGATGATGGATCTTGAAAAGGAAACCGTTGATTTCTCCCCTAATTACGATGATAGCGAACTCATCCCCACCGTCCTTCCCACACGCACACCCAATTTATTAATTAATGGCTCCTCCGGCATTGCGGTGGGTATGGCCACAAACATTCCGCCCCACAATTTAACGGAAGTGATCGACGCTTGTGTCGCACTAATCGATGATCCCAACCTCAATTTAAATGATTTATTACAACATATTAAAGGCCCAGATTTTCCCACGGCGGGCATTATCAATGGTCGTGCGGGCATTATCGAAGCCTACCGCACAGGACGCGGACGTGTGCTCATACGCGCAAGAACAGGAATAGAAAATGATGAACACAACGGCAAACAAACCATTATCGTGACGGAACTTCCTTATCAAGTAAACAAAGCACGGCTCATTGAAAAAATTGCAGAATTAGTAAAAGAAAAAAAGATTGAAGGCATCACAGGGTTACGTGATGAATCTGATAAAGAAGGCATGCGCATCGTCATCGAATTGCGCCGCGGAGAAATCAGCGAAGTCGTGTTAAATAATCTTTTCGCACAAACACAACTGCAAGTTGTCTTTAGCATTAACATGGTTTGCCTTGAGGAAGGCCAACCTAAAACCTTAAATTTAAAAGAAATCCTCGATGCTTTCTTACGTCATCGTCGTGAAGTTGTCACACGTCGTACTGTATTTGAATTACGGAAAGCGCGAGAACGCGCGCATATCTTAGAAGGTTTAGGCATTGCACTGACGAACATTGATGAAATGATTGCTTTAATCAAGCTTTCTGCCAATCCCTCGGAAGCTAAAAAACAATTACTACAACACACCTGGAAAAGTGGCGTTGTTGCAAACATGCTTTCACACACCACAAAAGAATCACGACCTGAAGACTTAGATCCGAGCTTTGGCTTATTGGACGACCAAACTTACCGCCTAACAGAACAGCAAGCGCAAGCCATTTTAGATTTACGTTTACATCGCTTAACGGGTTTAGAGCAAGATAAAATATTAGAAGAATATAAAAATTTATTAGAAACGATAAAATCATTACTTGATATTTTGCATAATGAATCACGTTTACTAGAAGTCATTCGCTCTGAATTTTTAGCGATCAAAGAACAGTACGGAGATAAACGCGTCACTGAAATTCTTGAAACACAAGAAGACTTATCACTTGAAGATTTAATCACACCCGAAGAAGTGGTGATCACACTCTCCCATGAAGGTTATGTAAAATTACAATCTTTAAGTTTGTATCATGCACAACGTCGCGGTGGAAAAGGAAAAGCCGCCACCAGTGTAAAAGATGAAGATTTTATTGAGCAACTCATCATTGCACACACACACGACACTATTTTATGTTTTTCAAATCATGGCAAAGTGTATTGGCTTAAGTCCTATCAAGTTCCTCAAGCAAGCAGAATAGCCCGTGGCAAACCCATCATTAACTTACTCCCCCTATCAGAAGGTGAGCGCATCAATGCCTTATTGCCTGTAAAAGAATATCGTGAAGATCAATACGTTTTCATGGCCACAGAAAAAGGCACGGTTAAGAAGGTGAGTCTGGATCATTTTTCTCGCCCACGTAACAGCGGCATCATTGCGATTGAATTACATGAGGGTGATCGCCTCGTCGGTGTTGCGCTCACTGACGGAAAACAAGACGTCATGTTATTTAGCAATGCAGGCAAAGCAATTCGTTTCCCTGAAGACAAAGTCCGCTCCATGGGCCGCACAGCCGCAGGGGTACGTGGCATTAGCTTGCATGAAAATCAAAAAATCATTTCATTGATCATTGTAAAAGAAAAAGGAAACATTCTCACCGCAACAGAAAATGGTTATGGCAAATGTACTGCGATTGAAGAATACCGTGTGACAAGCCGCGGCGGTCAAGGTGTGATCTCCATTCAAATCAGCGAACGCAATGGCAATGTCGTTGGTGCAACGCAAGTCACGCGTGGCGAAGAAGTCATGTTAATCACTGATCGTGGCACTTTAATTCGAACACGTGTCGATGAAATATCCGTTGTAGGACGTAACACACAAGGGGTGCGTTTAATTAATTTAAGCGAAGAAGAGAAACTCACACAACTTCAACGGATTGCAGATTCGACAGATGATACAGGGCAGCTCTAAAAATTAGAAATTTTGCGTTAGAACGAGGCGCACTCGTTTTTAAAAGCGCAGTTTACGAACAAGTAAAAGAGCATTTTAAAAATGAGTGCAACAAAGTTATAACGCAAAAAGGCAATTTTTAGAGGCGCCCTACAGAGCAGTCTCTGTGATTCGCTCGGTAGCTTAGGGATAAAGCCACCTTAAAGCTCGATCTCGATATGATGACAGCGTATTTTTCCGTTCAACATCCAATTTCGATGAGCTCGCATCATTATGTACGAGAAGAAGTATAGCAACATTTTCAATAATAGCTGCATCAATTCTTTCGCTTCCAACGTTAATAGAACGACCATCACTGTCAAAAGTCATACTTAATTTTCCCATAGAAAATAAGTTTTCAGAAATACCTTCATCATTTACTGCTTCTTTCAATAAACCCTGGGGGCCATTATCAATAGATAGACGATATCGTCTAACATCATTAGCATTATTAAGTAAGGTATCAAGCCTGTGCCTAAATTTCCTTGACCACATAGAATCTTTCTCTTCTAATTCGGCACGACGAGACTTCTCAGACTCCAACACTAGGAACATCAGGATGTCTCTAGTTTGGCTATTATGCGTAGAAGAAAGCCTTTCCTGGATACTGTCCTCTAGTGGCTTAGGCCGCCAACCTTTTAAAATTAGAGTCCAATATAATGAAGCCGCCTTGCGTTGTATTGGTGTAATTTCCCGATTAATCTGCAAATTATTCCTATTATAATATTCCCCTCGCTCTTGTTCTTTTTCCAAAAATTCTGCCGCTTCGACACCCTGGAAAAAACCGACAAGCGATTTTGAAAACGGTTTTTCGGTGCTTCTAGTACTGGAAGCATCTTGCTGTGAAAAAGGATAATTTGCAGTGGTATTTTGATTTTTTACATCCGAAAAAAAACTTGTTCGATTGGCTAAGACAATACCCAGGCCCGTGGCATTGATATCTCCGGGTTGCAAGCGGGTAGCTCTGTTCGGTGGAAAAACAGAAATTAAATTCAAAAAACCCATACCACACAAGCCCGCCAACATCGTAAGCGCTGCTATTCTTATAGCAGCATCGTGGGAACACAAAGCCGGCAAGAAATTGATAAACAAGGATGTTTGACTTACTTCAACTTGTAATTGCGCTTGCTGTTTTTCTTCTTGTCGATGCAACACCCGCTCCCATTTTATTTTATTGCGTTGCTGTGCATGACTATGTTGTTCGCTCTGTTTACCAAACTTCTTTGTTTTTTTCATATAAACAATCTCCTCAATTAAAATTTTCAAGATTCAGGCCGAAGGCCTGGCAACAACGTCTAGCCCCACCTTAGGGGCACGCAGTGCCCCGTAAGGTGGGGGGTGTATTAACACATACGTTTTAGCGCTGTAAGCGCGTAATTCGCATTTTCAACTGCGACGAGTATACACTTATTCTTTTTTATTAAGGAAAATCACCATGCATCGCGTCTACAACTTTGGCGCAGGCCCCGCCGCCTTAGCTGAACCTGTTTTGAAAAAAGCACAATCAGAACTTTTAAATTGGAATAACACAGGCATGTCGATTTTAGAAATCGGCCATCGCACATCAGACTTTATGCATCATGTCGTTGAAAAAACAGAAAAAAATTTAAGATCACTTTTATCCATCCCGGAAAATTATTTTATTTTATTTCTTTCCGGTGGCGGCCAAACTCAATTTGGCATGATTCCTTTAAATTTATTAGCTCGCAGCCCTTCTCTTGAAGCAGATTACATTGATACCGGCATTTGGTCTTTAAAAGCTATCGCAGAAGCAAGTCGTTACGGAAAAATTAATATTGCCGCCAGCAGCAAAGAAAACCAATACACTGATACACCGGATGAAACAAACTGGAAACTTAACAAAAACGCTGCTTATCTCCATTACACTGCCAACGAAACGATCGGAGGGCTTGAATTTCAATCGATCCCTTCCTCTTCCACACCACTTATTTCAGATATGACCTCCAATTTATTATCCGAACCCGTGGATGTCGCTCGTTTTGGGATTATCTATGCAGGCGCACAAAAAAACATTAGCGCCGCGGGTTTAACCATCGTCATTATCCGAGACGATTTACTGGGACATGCCCTCCCTTTTACGCCCACACTTTGGAATTACAAAACACATGCCGACATACATTCTCTGTTTAACACCCCTTCTGTCTTCGCTTGGTATCTTGCAGGTCTTGTATTTGAATGGATCAAAGAACAAGGTGGCCTCGCTGCGCTTGCTAAAATAAATTTAAAAAAATCAAACTTAATTTATCAAACTATCGATGAAAGTAATGGCTTTTACAAAAATTTTATTCAGCCGCACGCACGATCTAAAATGAACATCCCCTTCTTCATTCAAGACACCCGATTAGAAGACATGTTTTTAAAAAAAGCGCGTGAACATGATCTCGTGAATTTAAAAGGACATAAGCTTGTAGGCGGACTTCGCGCAAGCTTATATAATGCAGTCAGCTTAGAAGCCGTTAACACGCTTCATCACTTCATGAAGGATTTTGAAAAACATTATGGATAATATTCCCGTTATTACAATTGATGGGCCCAGTGGTTCAGGTAAAGGCACCCTCAGTCAACAACTCGCAAAACATCTACACTGGCATTTTCTGGATAGTGGTTCACTCTACCGTATATTAGCCCTGGCAGCGGGCCAACATCTTATTTCATTTTCTGATGAACAAGCGCTTGCAAACCTCGCCAAAACACTGGCTGTGGAATTTCTCACGCAAGAATTGGGTGACACCCCTCGCGTATTATTAGACACGCAAGATGTAACACACGCCATACGCACAGAAAGCTGTGGCAACCGCGCCTCCAGCATTGCTGTTTTTCAGAAAGTTCGACAAGCCTTGCTTGAACGACAACGTGCTTTTAAAAAACCCCCGGGCTTGGTCACTGACGGACGCGACATGGGGACGATCATTTTTCCTGACGCTGTTTTAAAAATTTATCTT
This sequence comes from Gammaproteobacteria bacterium RIFCSPLOWO2_02_FULL_38_11, assembly GCA_001801745.1. Classification (GTDB taxonomy): domain Bacteria; phylum Pseudomonadota; class Gammaproteobacteria; order HIGHO2-12-38-15; family HIGHO2-12-38-15; genus HIGHO2-12-38-15. The sequence goes on along the minus strand of MGYM01000065.1, from coordinate 2,748 downwards.
GATGCTTCTGTAGAAGAAAGAGCGAAAAGACGTCATAAACAACTACTCGAAAAAGATATACATACCTCATTTGATGTTGTTAAAGCACAGCTTATCAAGCGAGATCAGCGCGACAAAACACGCAGCATCGCCCCGCTCAATCCCGCTTCTGACGCCATTATCATGGACACAACAGGTATGACTATCGAAACTGTTTTTAATAAAATTATAGCTTTAACAAAAAAAATCCCTGGGGTATAATGCCACGCTTTTGAATTTTTTTTGGGCGTTGCAATGCATTTTTGCTTGCAATATTTATCAACCAACCTTTATGGCACCTCTCCCTTATGACTGACAATTTCTCCCAATTATTAGAAGAAAGCTTATCCCGTGTTGAAATGCGCCCAGGCGCGATAGTACGCGGAAAAGTAATTAACATCAGCGACGACTACATCACCATTGCTGCAGGTTTAAAATCTGAAAGCATTATTCCTATCGAACAATTTTATGATGAACAACACAAACTTGAAGTCATTTTAGGGGATGAAGTTGATTTAGCATTAGAAGCCGTTGAAGACGGTTTTGGAGAGACCCGCCTTTCTCGCGAAAAAGCAAAACGTAATGAAGCTTGGACTCAGTTGGCGAAAGCTCATGAGCAAAGTGAAATTATCATGGGTTTGGTAAGTGGCAAAGTAAAAGGTGGTTTCACCGTTGAAATTGGCACTATCCGTGCTTTCTTGCCGGGTTCTCTTGTCGACGTACGACCTGTGCGTGACACAAGCCACATCGAAGGAAAGGAAATCGAGCTCAAAGTTATAAAACTGGATCCCAAACGTAATAATGTTGTTGTATCACGTCGTGCTGTTATTGAATCTGAAAATTCCGCAGAACGCATAGCGCTTCTGGGTAATATTCAGGAAGGACAAGAAGTAATGGGCATTGTTAAAAACCTCACGGACTACGGTGCTTTTGTTGATTTAGGCGGTGTTGATGGCTTATTGCATATTACTGACATGTCTTGGAAACGTGTCAAACATCCCAATGAAATTGTCAATGTCGGAGATGAGATTCGCGTAAAAGTATTGAAATTTGATCGCGAACGTTCTCGTGTTTCTTTAGGTTTAAAACAACTTGGTGATGATCCGTGGACTGATCTCATCAAACGTCACCCCAAAGGGGCGCGCCTTGTAGGCAAAGTAACAAACATCACGGATTACGGTTGTTTTGTTGAAATTGAAAATGGCGTTGAAGGTTTAGTCCATGTTTCTGAGATGGACTGGACAAACAAAAATATAAACCCCAACAAAGTTGTTCATTTAGGGCAAGAAACTGAAGTCATGGTACTTGAAATTGATGAAGAGCGTCGTCGCATTTCATTAGGTTTAAAGCAATGTGCTGACAACCCTTGGGAAGCTTTCTCAAAAACCCACGCCAAGGGTGACAAAATTGCAGGAAAGATAAAATCGATCACTGATTTTGGTATTTTTATTGGATTAGATGGCAGCATTGATGGTCTTGTTCATCTCTCTGATATTTCCTGGACAGACACAGGAGAAGACGCTGTCAAAAAATATAAAAAAGGCGATGAACTTGAAGCACTTGTTTTGGCAGTGGATCCAGAAAGAGAACGTATTTCTTTAGGCATTAAGCAATTAGCAGATGATGCTTTATCAAACTTCATTGCAAATCACCCCAAAGGTTCCATTGTTTCCGGTAAAATTAAAGAAATTGAAGCCAAAAAAGCGATTATTGAATTAGCTGAAGGTGTTGAAGGACAGCTTAAGTCATCGGATTATTCCAAAGAAAAAATTGAAGATTTGCATCACCACTTAAGTATTGGCGATGAAATTGAACTTAAATTCATGGGTATTGAACGCAAAACACGTTCTTTGATTTTATCTGCAAGAATTAAAGAAAAAGATTCAGGCGGTGATCTTGAAATAGAATACAAACCTCAAGAAGCGCCCACATCTACAACCTTGGGTGATCTACTGAAAGAAAAATTGGAATCGGATAAGTCATAAAAAGTTAGTATTCTCTGAACTATATCATTAAAATCAAATTTTATTTCTTAATTCGTCACACGTAAAAAAGTATGATGGTACGATAAAAACAGGGGTTTAAGTTAAAAAAACAAGCTTTCTAATTTGCACGATTTCACGCATGACTCTTTCAAAATCTTGCAAAAGATTTTGAAAGGAGGCGTCTACGAAAACGTCAGTTTTGCTTTAGTTCGAGGCGCGGGAATTTTTTAAAGCGCAGCATACATAGAAGTATACCGCTTACCTATGAAGATGCGAGTTTAATAAATTTTCTCCCCTCGCCCGCTTGCGGGAGAAGGATTCAGTATCCCCTCATCCGCCCTGTGTGCACCTTCTCCCACATGCGTGGGAGAAGGGAGTTTCCATACTCGCATCTTGAAGTCCGTTAGGTATATGTGAGCATTTAAAAAATTCCTGCAACAAAGAAATAAAGCAAAATGAGACGTTTTTCACAGACGACTAATTCAATGCTGTTTTTCATATTTGGTGCGCCCGGTTTTTGATGAATAACGGCGCACCAAAATAACAAAAACATGTTTTGGTGCGCCACCCTTCCATTCTACCAAACCCTCATCCCCAGAAGGGATTAAAATTCTAAATCCAGATCTTCAAATTAAGAAATCACTTCATGATTTTTTAGAAAAATTAAAAGAAGACGTTGCCCCTTGCTCACCCTGTTCCAACGATTCCTTTTTTGTATCCGGTTTTTCTCTTTCCACGATAGGCA
>MGYM01000064.1:6021-19788 GCA_001801745.1 Gammaproteobacteria bacterium RIFCSPLOWO2_02_FULL_38_11 | reverse complement strand
AAGAAGGGGTGAGGTTTGCGATTCGAGAAGGGGGTCGCACGGTGGGTGCGGGGGTTGTTACGAAGATATTGGAGTAGAGGTTTGCCCTCACCCCTACCCCTCTCTCGCAAGCGGGAGAGGGGAGTGTTATTTTTATTAGAAGGTTAAATTCATATGGCAAAGCAAAAGATACGGATTCGTTTAAAGGCATTTGATCATTCTTTAATTGATCGTTCTACGAAGGAGATTGTTGATACTGCCAAACGAACAGGTGCGCAAATCAGTGGCCCCATTCCTTTACCGACGGATAAAGAACGTTTCACGGTATTAGTTTCGCCGCACGTAGATAAAAATGCGCGAGATCAATATGAAATTCGCACACACAAACGTTTAATTTATATTATCGCGCCCACGGATAAAACTGTTGATGCTTTGATGAAGTTGGACTTGGCGGCGGGTGTTGATGTGCAAATTAGTATAGAAGGTTAATGACGATGACAATGACCACAGTAAAAACATTAGGATTAGTCGGATATAAACGAGGCATGACCCGTCTTTTTACGCCTGAAGGTGTTTCTATTCCTGTGACTGTTATTGAAGTATTTCCCAATCGTGTCACGCAAGTAAAAACGAAAGAAAAAGAAGGATATAACGCAATTCAAGTGACCTTAGGGAGCAAGCGTTCTTCCCGGCTCACAAAACCCGCGGTGGGACATTTTGTGAAATCAGGTGTGGAGCCTGGTTTAGGTTTGTGGGAATTTTCCTTAGGTCAAATCAAACCTGATTTTACAGCAGGTTCTGAAATCAAAGTGGATTTATTCAAAGTGGGTCAAAAGGTTGATATCTCTGGTTTCACGAAAGGAAAAGGATTTCAAGGTGTCATCAAGCGGCATCATTTTTCATCGCAAGATGCGACTCACGGGAATTCCTTATCTCACAGAGCGCCAGGATCGATCGGGCAGAGACAATCCCCGGGCAAGGTGTTTAAAGGTAAGCGTATGTCAGGACAACTGGGCAACAAGAAACGCACAATTCAAAATTTAGAAATTATTCAAGTGGACGTAGAGCGTAATCTACTTCTTATTAAAGGTGCTGTGCCGGGTGCTCCCAACAAATCAGTTATCATTTTGCCGGCAGTTAAAAGTTAATTTGTAGCCTGTAACTCGCTGTGAGAAATGACAGGACATGAATATTTGAAAAAAGATTACGGTATGAGTTTGGAGAATGAATGATGGAATTAAAAATTGCAGCATTCGGCCAAGACAAAGATCAAGGTACAGTCAATGTATCTGCTGCTGCGTTTGGTCGTGAATTTAATGAAGCGCTTGTCCATCAAGTGATTGTTGCCTATCAAGCAGGCGGACGTGCAGGAACGCGCGCACAGAAAACGCGTGCAGAAGTGCGTGGCGGTGGTAAAAAACCTTGGGCTCAAAAAGGGTCGGGTAGAGCGCGTGCGGGCACCAGTCGTAGCCCACTCTGGCGTAAAGGCGGCGTGGTCTTCGCTGCTAAACCACAAGATCATTCTCAGAAAGTTAATAAACAAATGTACCGTGGTGCAATGAGTTCGATACTTTCAGAATTAATTCGGCAAGGTCGTTTGACGATCGTCGCTGCCATGGAAGTTGCGGTGCCTAAAACGCGTGAACTGATTATGCAATTAAAAAATCTAGGTTTAAAAGAAGCATTGTTAGTAACAGAAGATGTCACTGAAAATCTTTATTTAGCTGCGAGAAATATTCCGAATGTAGATGTGCGTGATGTCAGTCATGCGGATCCTGTTAGTTTAATTAATTTTTCTAATGTAGTGATGACTGTGGCTGCGATTAAAAGGTTTGAGGAGCTATTAATATGACTATAAATCTTAAATTATTTGATATTTTGCTTGCGCCTTGTGTTTCTGAGAAAGCCAGTAGACTTTCGGATAAATATCGCCAATTTGTTTTTAGAGTTGCGCCTCATGCAACCAAGCAAACGATCAAAGCGGCAGTTGAAATGCTTTTTGAAGTAAAGGTAGATCACGTACGTGTTCTGAACATGAAACCTCAAGAAAGACGTTTTGGTGCCACTGTTGGTGAATCAAAAAAATGGAAGAAAGCCTACGTTACATTAGAAGAAGGCTTTGATATTCAATTTGCGAAATAGCGGAATAAGATAGGTATATATTTTATGGCAATTCTAACAAGTAAACCCACCTCTCCTGGACGGCGTTTTGTGATTAGAGTGGTGAACCCACATCTACACAAAGGTAAGCCGTTTGACAAGCTCTTGGCTGTTAAAACAAGAACGGGCGGAAGAAATAACGCAGGTAGATTAACAGTAAGACATCAAGGCGGCGGTCATAAACAACATTATCGTTTGATTGATTTTACACGAAATAAAATGGATATTCCTGCGAAAGTGGAGCGCTTGGAATATGATCCCAATCGAACTTCGCATATTGCATTGTTGCTTTATGCAGATGGCGAGCGACGTTACATACTTGCCCCGCAAGGTTTAAAGCAAGATGACGAAGTTATTTCAAGTGAAAGTGCGCCGATCAAACCGGGAAATTGTCTGCCCATTCGTAACATTCCCATCGGTGGATTTATCCATGCTGTTGAGATGAAGCCAGGTAAGGGTGCGCAGTTGGCTAGAAGTGCTGGTAGTTCTGCGCAACTGATTGCGAAAGAAGGCATTTACGCCACGATACGCTTACGTTCAGGTGAAATGAGAAAAATATTAGTGGATTGCAAAGCCTCTATTGGAGAGATGAGTAATCCCGAACATAATCTTCGTTCTTTAGGAAAGGCAGGTGCAAAGCGTTGGCGAGGCATCCGTCCCACGGTGCGTGGTGTTGCGATGAACCCCGTGGATCACCCTCATGGTGGAGGTGAAGGTAAAACATCGGGAGGACGCCACCCAGTAACGCCTTGGGGTGTTCCAACCAAAGGTTACAAGACGCGAAAAAATAAGCGTACATCCAAAATGATCATTGCTCGACGTAAAAAGTGAGGTAGAAAACGTGCCACGTTCAATTAAGAAAGGTCCATTTATAGATTTACATTTATCTAAAAAAGTAGACGTAGCGGTAAGTTCTAAAAGTAAAAAACCAATAAAAACATGGTCGCGGCGATCGATGATTATACCCGACATGATTGGTTTAACGATCGCAGTGCACAATGGAAAAGTATTTGTGCCGATATTTGTTACGGAAAACATGGTGGGACATAAGTTAGGTGAATTTGCGGCAACACGTATTTTCAAGGGCCACACGGTTGCAGACAAAAAAGCAAAAGCTGAGAAAGAGGGTGAGAAGTCATGAAGGTACAAGCTATTTTACGAGGCGTACGAACATCTGCATACAAAGCTCGTTTGGTTGCAGATTTAATAAGGGGAATGAAAGTTGAAAATGCGTTAAACGCGTTAAAATTTTCTCTTAAAAAAGACGCTAAGTTAATCAGAAAGCTACTAAGCTCAGCGATTTCGAATGCTGAAAATAATCATGCTTTGAATATTGATGAGTTAAAAATAAATGAAATTTATGTTAATGAAGGCACGCCTTTAAAACGCATGCGACCAGGTGCAAAAGGGCGTGGAAATCGCATATTGAAACGTACTTGTCATATTACTGTTGTGGTCTCAGGAGAGAATGCGTAATGATGATAAATAAAATTCAACAGTTGTGCATGATTGTTAAGGAGTCTGCGTAATGGGTCATAAAGTAAATCCAAATTTATTAAGATTGAATATTATTAATGATTGGAATGCGATGTGGTATGCCGATCGAAATTATGCAGACAATGTATTTGGAGATATTTGTGCGAGACGTTATATACAAAAAGAATGGGCTTCTGCGGGTATCAGTCGTGTTTACATCAAGCGACCTGCCAAGAATGCACAAATCATTGTTTACGCGGCGCGACCGGGCATCATCATCGGAAAAAAAGGTGAAGAAGTAGAACGTGTGCGAGCGCATGTGAGTAAATTAATGGGAATCCCTGTTCATCTTGCGATTGAAGAAGTAAGAAAGCCAGAATTAGATGCAAAATTGGTGGCAGAAACGGTGGCACAGCAATTAGAAAAGCGTATAATGTTTCGCCGCGCAATGAAGCGTGCTGTGACGAGTGCAATGCGTTCGGGTGCCAAAGGAATCAAGATTAATGTCAGCGGACGTTTGGGCGGCGCGGAGATTGCACGTAATGAGTGGTACCGAGAAGGCCGCGTTCCCTTACACACCTTACGTGCTGAAGTAGATTATGGCACTGCAGAAGCGATGACAACTTACGGTGTGATTGGTGTAAAAGTTTGGATTTTTAAAGGTGAAGTGTTGGGTGAGACTAAGCAAACAGAAGAAGAAACAACGAACACAGACAAGGCGTAAAATATTATGATGCAACCCAAGCGAACAAAATATCGAAAGCAGTTTAAAGGACGCAACCGAGGTGTTGCTACGCGAGGTACGCTCGTTAATTTTGGGGAATTTGGTTTAAAGGCCTTAGAGCATGCTCGCATCACTGCACGTGAAATTGAAGCGGCTCGACGTGCTTTGACGCGTCACATCAAGCGCGGTGGAAAAGTATGGATTCGTATTTTTCCAGATAAGCCGATAACACAAAAACCGCTGGAAGTAAGGCAAGGGAGTGGAAAAGGGAATGTAGAATATTGGGCGGCAGTGGTTCAACCTGGAAAAGTATTATTTGAAATTGAAGGTATTTCAAGAGAATTAGCAAAAGAAGCATTGATGTTGGCAGCTGCCAAATTATCAGTAAGCACACGATTTGTTGAAAGAACGGTGATGTAATGAAAACAGCGGAATTAAGAGAAAAAAGCAACGATGAATTACAAACACTTCTGCAAAGTTCTCTGCGAGAGAAGTTTAATTTACGTATGCAAAAAAGCACAAATCAAATGAAGCAATGGCATATGTTGAAAAATCTTCGCCGCTTAATTGCACGCATTCATACACTATTACGAGAAAGGGAGATGAAAGCAGTATGAGCAAACCTAATGTTAAGAATGCCCGCACTGCGGTAGGCCATGTTGTGAGTAACAAGATGGATAAAACAATCGTGGTAACGATTGAAAGATTGGTTAAGCATCCTAAATATGGAAAATATATTCGGCGTATCTCAAGGCGTTTTGCGCATGATGAAACGAATCAGTCTCAAGAAGGGGACGTTGTATTAATTAAAGAATGTCGTCCTTTGTCTCGCAATAAGAGTTGGACATTGGTGCAAGTATTAGAAAATGCATCGGGGCGTCAATAATTTTTTAGTAACCTCAAATTTTGGAAGTGAGAAATAGAAATGATACAGATGCAAACAGTGCTGGATGTTGCAGATAACACAGGGGCACGCAAAGTGATGTGCATTAAAGTGTTAGGAGGATCTAAGCGTCGATATGCGGCGATTGGTGACATTATTCGTGTTTCGGTAAAAGATGCGATCCCCAGAGGAAAAGTCAAAAAAGGAGAAGTGCTAAGAGCGGTGGTTGTTCGTACGCGTAAAGGGGTGCGTCGGCAAGATGGTTCGATCATCCGATTTGACTCCAATGCTGTTGTTTTGTTAGATGCGCAGGATCAACCAAAAGGGACAAGAATTTTTGGGCCCGTCACGCGTGAATTGAGAAGTGAAAAATTCATGAAAATCATTTCACTTGCGGCAGAAGTTTTGTAGGAGATTTTGGAAATGCAAAAAATTCGAAAAGGTGACGAAGTCATTGTGATTGCGGGGAAAGACAAAGGAAAACAAGGCAAGGTTTTAAAAGTTTATCCTCAAAAGGAGCGTGTTGTTGTAGAAGGTGTGCAGTTATTAAAGCATTACGTACGTGCTAATCCGCAGACGAAAGAAGAAGGGGGTGTTTTTGATAAAGAAGGCACGATACACATTTCGAATATTGCGCTTTTTAATCCTTCCACGAAAAAGCCTGGCAAGATAGCGATTAAATTAATTAAGACGGAAGGCGAAAAAGTAAAACGTGTTAGAGTTTTCAAATCAACACAACAAGAAGTAGGTGAAGAAAATGGCTAGATTGCAAGAACATTATAAAGAAATTGTAACAAAAGAATTGATGAAACAATTTGCTTACAAAAGTGTAATGGAAGTGCCACGTTTTTTGAAAGTGACGTTGAATATGGGTGTGGGTGAAGCGGCGCTGGATAAAAAAATCTTAACGAATGCAATTGCAGATTTGACTGCTATTGCAGGACAAAAACCGCTAACGACGGTTGCGAAAAAATCGATTGCAGGTTTTAAAATTCGAGAAGGTTGGCCGATTGGTTGTAAAGTAACATTGCGACGTCAGCGTATGTATGAATTTTTAGATCGTCTCATCAACATTTATCTTCCTCGCGTGAGGGATTTCCGTGGTGTGAGTGCGCAATCATTTGATGGGCGTGGTAATTATAGTTTGGGTATTCGCGAGCAAATTGTTTGTCCTGAGATTGAATACGATAAAATTGACGCGATTCGTGGCTTTGACATCACGATTACAACGACGGCAAAAACAGACAAAGAAGGTAAGGCGTTGTTAGCAGCGTTTAAATTTCCTTTTAAAGAAGTTAATTGAGGAAGAAAGGCAATGGCAAAGAAATCAGTTATTTATCGAAATATTAAGCGTAAAAAAACGGTAGAGAAATACAAAGATCTTAGAGAAAAGCTTAAAGAAACGATAGCTAACATTCATCTTGCGGAAGGGGCCCGTTGGGAAGCGCAAGAAAAATTACAACAATTGCCGCGTGATGCTTCGCCCATTCGTGTGCGACGTCGTTGTCGTTTAACGGGACGTCCTCGCGGCGTATATCGAAAAGTAGATTTAGCAAGAACGAAATTCAGAGAATGTGCGGCCTTGGGCATACTGCCTGGATTGACTAAAGCAAGTTGGTGAGGTTGTGATTGTTCATGACGTGTATTTGAATTCAAGAGCGCGTTCGGTGATGTCGTAAGGAGTATGTTGAAATGAGTATGCAAGATCCTATTTCAGATATGTTGTGTCAAATTCGCAATGCGCAAAAAGCAGAAAAAAAAGAAGTGGCAATGACTTCTTCAAAAATGAAAATTGCGATCGCGAATATTTTGAAACAAGAAGGGTATATTTTAGATTATAAAATTGAAAAAGAAGGGGTAGCGCATGCCCTACTGATTTTATTTTTGAAATATTATCAAGGCAAACCCGTGATTGAAAAAATAAAACGGTTTAGCCGTTGTGGTTTAAGAAGATATTCGACCAAGAAAGATTTACCTCGTGTTTTAGGGGGATTAGGCATCGCGATTGTTTCCACCTCAAAAGGCATCATGACGGACCAAGCGGCTCGTTTGGCGGGGGTAGGCGGTGAAGTATTATGTTATGTTTTTTAAGTAATTATTGAATTTTGAAGGAAAAGTTATGTCACGTATTGCAAAAATGCCAGTGCTTCTTGCCGACAAGGTTACACTTAATGTGGGTGAGCAAGGTGTTATGGTGAAAGGACCAAAAGGCGCCGTCAATAAAAAAATAAATGCGGCTGTCAAGATTGAAACGAAAGACAAAATGATTAATTTTTCGATGCATGATCCCCATGCCTTGAGTGATGCTTTGGCGGGTACAGCGCGAGCGATTATTAATAAAATGGTTTTAGGTGTGACAGATGGTTTTGTAAAAGAACTAGAGTTAATGGGCGTAGGCTATCGTGCTCAAGTGCAAGGTAAAAAACTTAATTTAACATTAGGATTTTCACATCCCGTTGTTTTTGACATTCCGGAAGGCATTAACATTGAAACGCCCAGTCAGACTGAAATTATGATAAAAGGTGTAGATTGTGATTTGGTGGGACAAGTTGCGGCAAAGATACGTCGATATCGTCCGCCGGAGCCTTACAAGGGGAAGGGTGTGAGATATAAAGGCGAACGTATTATTTTGAAAGAAACCAAGAAAAAGTAACCGTAAAGTAGCCTGTAACGCGCTGTGCGAATTACAGGGAATAAGCATTTAAATAGAAGGTGAAGTAATGGAAAAGAAGCAATCTCGATTAAAGCGCGCCAAGCGAACTCGAAAGAAAATTTTGGTTTTAGGTTCACCGCGTTTAAGTGTACATCGCACACCGCAACACATTTACGCGCAGTTAATTGTAATGGAAGCAAGCGCTGAAGATCCGCGTGTCAAAATACAAAAAATAATTGCGAGTGTTTCAACATTAGATAAAACATTACGTTCTTCTCTTAAAACGGGCGGCAACGTAACGGCGGCGACCAAAGTAGGTGAGCTTATTGCAGAAAGAGTCAAAGCAAAAGGGATTACAAAAGTCGCATTTGATCGTTCAGGGTATAAATACCATGGTCGAATAAAGGCGTTAGCAGAGGCAGCTCGAGCAGGTGGATTAGAATTTTAAGGTTTGTGGTTTTTTGCTGTTTGAATTTTAAAGAAGGTAAACAATGACAGGTACAGGCTTTGATCAAAATACAAAAAGTGATGGACTTTTTGAAAAATTAGTCAGTGTGAAGCGCAATTCCAAAACGGTGAAAGGGGGCCGTACTTTCAGTTTTGGCGTGTTGGTTGTTGTGGGTGATGGTGCGGGAAGAATTGGCGTTGGAAAAGGAAAAGCCCGTGAAGTACCCCCTGCGATACAAAAAGCAATGGAAGATGCGCGTCGAAGCATGATCCGTGTTCAGTTGAATGGAAAAACGCTTTTACATGAAATGAAAGGTCGTCATGGTGCGACAAGAGTCTTTATGAAACCTGCGGCAGAAGGAACAGGCATTATTGCAGGTGGTGCTGTGCGAGCGATCTTCGAAGTTTTGGGTGTCAAAAACGTGCTAGCGAAAACCATTGGTTCTGCGAATCCGGTGAATGTCTTATATGCCACATTAGATGCTTTAAAAAATATGGTTTCTCCAGAATTCATCGCAGAAAAAAGAGGGAAATCATTAGGTGAAATCTTTGAATCACAACGTACCATCATTTCAAAACCGGTAAGCGAGTGAAAACATGAAAAAGAAAAAAGTAGCATTGAAACAAACACGAAGTGAGGCAGGATGTTTACCCAAGCACAAAGCAACTTTACGGGGTTTAGGGTTGCGTGGTTTAAATCATGAGGTTGAAATTGAAGATACGGCTTGTACGAGGGGTATGATTTCGCAAGTTTCTTATTTATTAAAGGTCAAGGAATTGTAATGCAACTGAATACACTCAAGCCTGCTCCAGGAGCAAGGCATTTAAGTAAAAGATTAGGGCGTGGCATAGGCAGTGGCAAAGGTAAAACGTCGGGTAAAGGTCACAAAGGGCAGCGTGCACGTGCGGGTGGTTTTCATAAAGTGGGGTTTGAAGGTGGACAAATGCCATTGCAACGTCGTTTGCCCAAATTTGGTTTCACCTCTTTAAAAGCATTAAAAACAACAGAATTACAAATTCGAAAATTAGCGTGTTTTGAAGAAAATGCACGTGTAAATTTGACAACGCTTAAAGAAGTTGGATTGGTTAATTCAAATATCAAGCATGTCAAACTCATTGGAAAGACTGAGCTTTCGAAACCTTTGCACATTCAAGGGCTACGAGCAACAGCAACGGCGCGTAAAATAATTGAAGCGGCGGGTGGAAAAGTCGAGGAATAGTGAATGACCAGAAGTAAAAATCAAGGACTTTCGCTCACCAAGACAGGACTGCTTGAGTTAAAACAACGATTACTCTTTGTTTTAATTGCCTTGATTGTGTATCGCATTGGTTGTCACATTCCGGTGCCAGGATTAAATCCTGCAAAACTCATTGATTTATTTAATCAGCATAAAAACGGCATCATCAGTCTTTTTAATATGTTTTCGGGGGGTGCTTTATCGAAATTAACGGTATTTGCATTAGGGATTATGCCGTATATTTCAGCCTCGATTATCATGCAGCTTTTAACAGTCGTCTATCCTGCTTTAGAGCAGTTAAGAAAAGAAGGTGAAGCGGGTCGCAGGAAGATAAATCAATATACCCGTAAAGGGACATTATTGATTGCCACCATTCAAGCCTTGGGGATGTGTCGATGGCTGGTGGGGCAAGGTATTGCTTTAAATCCCGGTTTTAGTTTTTATTTTATTGCGACATTATCGCTGGTGACAGGTACTTTGTTTTTAATGTGGTTGGGTGAGCAAATGACGGAGCGAGGGATAGGTAATGGTATTTCCCTTCTTATTTTTGCTGGCATTGTCTCACGTTTACCTGCAGCAGTGGTTGCATTGATGGAGCAAGTGCGTCAAGGGCAAATACAGTTTTTAGCATTATTAGTCATAGTGTTTGTTATTTGTAGTGTTACTTTATTTGTTGTGTTTATGGAGCGAGGCCAGCGGCAAATTACTATTAATTATGCGCAGCGACAACAAGGCAGAAAAATGTATGCTGCGCAGATGAGTCATTTACCTTTAAAGATAAACATGGCAGGCGTGATTCCACCGATATTTGCATCAGCCATTATTTTATTGCCTGCCACTCTAACCCAGTGGTTCAGTGAAGTGAAAGGCATGGGTTGGCTCAGTGAGCTTGGATTAGCATTATCGCCCGGACAGCCTTTGTATATGTTGTTATATGCCAGTGCGATCATTGCATTTTGTTTTATTTACACGGCTTTAGTATTTAATCCGAAAGAAACAGCGGATAATTTAAAAAAATCCGGCGCCTATATTCCTGGGATACGCCCGGGTGAGCAAAGTGCAAAATACATTGATGGTGTGATGAGTCGTTTGACCTTGGTGGGAGCTGCGTATATTACCTTAGTGTCAATTTTACCTGAGTTCATGCAAGTGATTTGGCATGTTCCTTTTTATTTTGGGGGGACTTCTTTATTGATTATTGTGCTCGTTGTCATGGATTTTATGTCACAGACACAAGCGCACTTGATGTCGCATCAGTATGAGTCTTTATTGAAGAAGGCGAATTTAAAATAATGCGCTTGATTTAAAATAAAAATAATGAGGCTGAAGGCCTCGTTATTTTTGATATTTAATAAAATAGGATTTACACAAATGAAAGTAAGAGCATCGGTTAAGAAAATGTGCCGAAATTGTAAAGTTGTTCGTCGGCAGGGTGTTGTAAGGGTGATTTGCAGTGATGCACGTCACAAACAACGTCAGGGTTGATTTTTTTTGGTAAAAAAATTAACCTATGTGATTTTTTAATAAGTTATTAAGGCCCCTTTAAAGGGTGAGGAGATTTAAAGATGGTGGCGCGTATTGCGGGTGTCAATCTTCCTGTTAACAAGCATATTTCTATTGCATTGATGTCGGTTTACGGGATTGGGAAAAGTCGTGCTTTGAAAGTATGTTCAGACGCTAAAATTGATCCGCAAACTAAGGTGAAAAATTTATTGGAACCTCAGGTAGAAATTTTGCGTCAAACGGTGGGGCAATATGTTGTAGAGGGTGATTTGCGTCGTACAGTAGCAATGAGTATCAAGCGTCTAGTTGATTTAGGGTGTTATCGTGGACAGCGACACCGCAAAGGTCTCCCTGTACGAGGTCAGCGTACGCGTACGAATGCAAGAACGCGCAAAGGAAAACGTAAGCTTGTTAGCGTGATGATGGCAAAGCCTGCGGCAGCAGCGCCTGCAGCAGCGTCGAAGTAAAAAAGAGTTTTTTAATTGGGAATATGAGACATGGCATCTGAAGATCAAACACAAGTATCGACACCTGAAAGTGTCGTTGCATCGCCTGCGGAAGTGGGGTCAGAGAAAACGGCGAAAAAGAAAGGACGAAAGAAATCAAAACGTCATGTTGTGGATGGTGTTGTGCATGTCGCAGCATCTTTTAATAACACAGTGATTACGATTACAGATCCGCAAGGTAACACCTTGGCATGGTCTACGGCGGGCAAAGCGGGTTTTAAAGGTTCCAGAAAGAGTACGCCATTTGCAGCGCAGGTAGCGGTTGATGGTGTAGCGGGGTATGTCAAAGATGAATTTGGAATGAAAAATGTAGAAGTTTATGTTTCTGGTCCTGGTCCTGGACGAGAATCCACACTTCGTGCGTTGGTGGCATCAGGTTTGAAAATTCAATTAATTACAGATGTCACACCCATCCCACACAATGGCGTGCGTCCTTCCAAAAAACGCAGAGTGTAGTTTGTAATTAAAGGGTGATGGAAAAGAAGCGAGAGAAAACGATATGGCAAGAAAATTAGGTTCTGTATGCAAGATGATGCGTCGCGAAGGCTCAGATTTAAGTTTGAAGAGCGGTGTTCGTCCGATTGATTCAAAATGTAAGTTGGCAACACCTCCGGGTGTGCATGGCCAGAAGAAAGGGCGATTATCGGAATTTGGTGTTCAGTTCCGGCAAAAACAAATGTTGCGACGAATTTATGGTGTATTGGAAAAGCAATTCCACAATTACTATAAGCTTGCATCAAAAAGTAAAGCAGCGACGGGTGAAGTGCTTCTACAATTATTGGAAAGTCGTTTAGACAATGTTGTTTATAGAATGGGTTTTGCGAGTACGCGTGCGGAAGCAAGGCAGCTTGTCTCGCATCGTTGCATTACTGTAAATGCTAAGACAGTGAATATTCCTTCTTACCGAGTATGCCCGGGAGATATTGTTGAAGTACGAGAAAAAGCAAAGGCACAAAACAGAATTCAAGCAGCGCTAGCACTTGCTCAGAATCGTGCGCAGCCTGCGTGGTTGGAAGTAGACAATGGGCAATTGAAGGGAACATTTAAAATGCTGCCCGATCGCAATGAGCTGCCCGCAGAATATCGTGAGCACCTCGTTGTTGAATTGTATTCTAAGTAAGGGCGCCTTAAGGCAATTTTTAGAGGTATCCAAAGAGAGGATTGCATGATGATGAGTGCAGTAAGTAATTTTTTAATGCCACGGTCTGTGATTGTAAATCAAGTCAGTAAATATCGTGCAAAAGTTATATTAGAACCTTTAGAGCAAGGGTTTGGTCATACCTTAGGGAATGCGCTCAGACGAATCTTACTTTCTTCGATGCCAGGGTGCGCCATTGTTGAAGTAAAGATTGAGGGTGTTTTACATGAATATGGCACGATAGAAGGTGTCGAAGAAGATGTTATTGAAATTCTACTTAATCTAAAAGGTTTGGCGATCCTCTTGCATGATCGTGATGAAGCAACGTTAATGCTTTCAAAGAAAGGCCCGGGTCTTGTTGTTGCGGGTGATATTCAATTGGACCACGACGTTGAGATTGTCAATCCTCATTATCGTATTGCAAACCTTAATGAAAAGGGCAGTTTAAACATGACGTTAAAAATAGAGCGTGGCCGAGGATTTAGGCCTGCTCAAATACATTATTCTGAAGAAGAAACATCGCGTGAGATTGGTGTTTTAAAATTAGATGCTTCATTTGGTCCGATACAAAGAGTGTCTTACGCGGTGGAGAGTGCACGCGTTGAGCAAAGGACGAATTTAGATAAACTGATCGTTGATCTTGAAACCAATGGCACGATTGATCCTGAAGAAGCCATACGACGCGCAGCAACGATTCTTCAGCAGCAATTATCGGTCTTTGTTGATTTAAAGAGTGAAGAGATTCAAAAGCCCTTGGGTGGCATTGTAGAAATTGATCCGCTCTTGATGAGACCGGTAGATGATTTGGAGTTGACTGTACGTTCTGCAAATTGTTTAAAAGCAGAAAATATTTTTTTCATCGGTGATTTAATTCAAAAGAGTGAAACAGATTTATTAAAGACGCCCAATTTGGGGAAAAAATCTCTGACTGAAATAAAAGATGTATTGGCAGTGCGAACACTTTCTTTGGGAACACATATTGAAGGTTGGCCGCCAGCGGGATTGCATGATACGAAAGTGAAAGACAAATTATAAATTAGGATTTTTATGAGACATTTAA
>MGYM01000064.1:0-5718 GCA_001801745.1 Gammaproteobacteria bacterium RIFCSPLOWO2_02_FULL_38_11 | reverse complement strand
CCGCGCTATCAAAAAAGGCCGGGTGGCTATTTACGAATTTTGAAATGTGGTTTTCGTGCTGGCGATAAAGCGCCGCTTGCTTTTGTTGAATTGGTTGATCGTCCTACGATTGATGAAGAGACTGTTGAAACAGCTTCTTAATAGAATTTAGTCGACGGCTACCGCCGCGCAACTAGTCTAACCAACCCTAGCATTAAGAAAAGCACTAAAGAAAGTATTAAGATAAAAGCGATCAAAGGGTTTTGAGATAAATAACCCATCGCGATAACACAAAGTGTTGCAAAACCCATATTGATAAAGTTCATCATGGAAGAAGCCGTGGCTTTGTCCTCAAGGGCATTCGAGGCGATGTAAGAGCCAGCCGCAAAGAAGTAACTAGCGAATATATAGAGCGAGGCTGTTGTTATAAAAAACCAGATTGCGGAATGATTTTCTGTTTGCCACAGCCATAACAAACTTAAAATGCCTGCACTACAACCCAAAAACCCAAGACTAAGAAGCTTTGGAATAGAAAGGTATTGTAATAATTCACGTGCAGATAATCCGCCGGCTAGCATGCCTATGATATTAAGTCCATTCCAATAGCCGTAATCTGTGACAGAAATGTGTAAATAACCGTGGGCTATTTGCGGTCCTGCTGCAGAAAAACAATATCCAATTGCAGAACATGTTCCCACAAACATTGAAAAAACAACTAGTTTTAATGAGGATAAAGCATTGATATAATCGTAAAATAAGATTTTAAATTTAATGGGTTTGGGTTGGTGTAGTGTTTCGTCAAATACGCGTAGTCCCCATAACATTAATAATCCTTGCCCCATTAAAAAAACAAAACAACCTTCCCATTGCCAATAAGCCGTAATGATAGCCCCCATCATGACTGAAAATCCGAGTCCTAATGCAAATGATAAAATAGCATAAGCCATGGCTGTTTTACGTTGTTCCTCGGGCAGCCATTCATTGATTAGCATGAATGTACAAGTCAGGCCGCTTGCTGCGCCAAGACCTGTGATAAGACGTCCTAATACCAATAATGGATAATTTCCATAAAATGCAGTAATGAGGCAAATCGATAGGCCAAAGAGATTAAGGCTCAAGCCTAAGCGCAGTGCTTTCAAGCGACCATAAGCATTGGCTAGCGGCCCATAAAGCAACTGACCTACTACATATCCAATTAAAAATGCAGAAACCATCCATTCTACTGCACCTAAGCTTAACGAGAATTGCGTTTGAATGCGTGGCAATGCGGGTGTGATAATGGCAGATGAAACTGAGGCGACGGAAATATAGGATAATAACCATGCTATAGCATACTTTGATTTCACTTTAAAATATTTCCTGTTTTTAGGGTTTATTTCACGTCAGGTTACTAAGAAGGCTTTCGCATTTTTTGAGGCAATCCGGAAGCACGTCTGTTTTTTAAAAACTGTAAAGTAAGAATTCAGTTTTTTCTGCTTTAAAGACCTATTTTTGTCGCACTTCTTAATAGGATTCAGTCGTGTGACTACATCGGTTTACATTTCAGGATAAAGTTTTGGAAACCAATTTTCAAGAACGACCAAAGGAAACCCTAATGTGACCGGGCCTTTAGGTGTGTGAGAGCTTAGCAATCCCTTTTCAACCAACTTATTTAAAATAGTACGTGCTTGCCTTTCTTGGTAACCTGTAATGGTGGCGGCTTTGCCTCGTTCAATTTGTCCTTGTAGTAAAGCTTCGCGCAATAGTGAAAAAGATCCTTTATGTAAATGCCCCGCAGCGACTTCTTCTTCGATATGGCGTTCTATTCTTCGCGAAAGCATACTAGGTTCAATCAAGCTGTCCATATAAATAATTTGATCTAAGCAGGTTTCAAGGAAAAAATGACAGAATGAAACTAAGCCTTTTGCAGAAAGATTACCGCGACCATCAAGATCGCCGTGTCTTGCAGAGTCTGCTTGCCTGAGATGTGCCTTGTAAGAATTAACATTGCGTGCTAAACCTCTAGAAACTGACCATAAGGTAGAGCCAATTCCTAAGTGTAATAAAAAAGCGTGAGAGAATAATCTTGCAACACGTCCATTCCCATCTAAAAAAGGATGAATCCAAAGAAATCTGTGATGAGATGCTGCTACTGCAATAATGCGTCGAATTTTATGAGAGTGCTTGAGACTATAAGCTTTTTCAAAACGATTCATAAAAGCAGGAATTTCTTTTGGTGCAGGAGGAATATGCTGTCCGATTTGCACATGGCTTTTTCGAAAACATCCTGGCTCAAGCAAAAGACTCATTTGAGTGTCAGGATTTTCAACCCACAAAAGTTCTTCAGGTAATTGGCTGCAAAATTCACGGTGTAAAGTACAAAGAAAATGAGAATCTAAAGAAAAAAGAATTTTTCCTTCGTCAATTTTTTTTTGGAGATCAATATGGGCTTTTGCTTCAAGTTGCAAAGCACGTTTTTTATGAGTTTTAGAGAAATCACCCATTAAAGCACGATCAATATCACGGGGATGCGTATTATGGCCTTCAATTAAATTGCTATAGTAACAATTCATTGAGCGTACCAACTCTCCGATAGATTCAGCAACAAGAGGGTGCAGTCGTGCAGCTAGGCTACTTGCTTTGGCAATTAATTCAGTCGATAAGTCGATTAACTCAGGATGTTGCCCTTCTTCTGGGAGTAGTGGCTCCATTAAATAAATATTACCCATTTTGCCGGTCCTTTTTTATAAAATACTGCTTAATTATCTTATATAAATAATAAAATTTCAACGAATATTGCCGATTGTATTGCCGGTATCCGCTTTACTTCAGATTTCCTTAATAAATGGATGGTATGATGCCATCACTAAATTAAACAAATGAAAATAGATCAATAACAGCTTATGCCTCTATCTACTTCACCCCCAAGCACAGCTTCTTCTTCAGCTTCAGCAGATTTTTATTTTAATGGTTTTACAAAAACATTTTTTGAAATACACACAGAAACAATACAAGAGAAGGCCGTGAATATTGCCATCCCCTTCCCTAAAAAAAATGATAATTTAATTGTTTTTTTGAAAAGCGCCGAAGGACTTCAGTTTAAAGAAGCGCTGATTGCGGTCTTGAAAAAAATAAAAATTATTTTTAATAAACCCAGTTTTGACGAAAACCAATTATTTGAAAAACTCGTCAATGATCAAATAACGGTTGATCAAGCCTATCTTGATTGTCTCCATTTCTTCGTTGGAATCCTTGAATTAGCGCAGGATGAAATGATCGCAGAAGATCAACGAAAAAAATCCATTGAAGATCTTTTTGATGAAAAATCTGATAGAACATCAATTAAAAATAATTATTTTAATCTGATGAAGCTTTTGGTCAAACATGCGGTCGATGCATTAAAAACATGGGCAGATAAACGTAAGATTTCATACAGTGATGACGCGTTGTCTTATTTTATGCGAACATTTAGTAATTCAATTTGTGAAAGAAATCGTGACTTATTTATCACAGGTATCAAATTATTGAGAAACATTGCTTCTTTGGCAGAAAATAATAAAATCCCTTCTGCAAAAGAATTTATTGTTACTTCTCTTCTGCAAAATATCGATGTTTGCGACCCCGGTGTTTATACGCATTTACAAGATACGCAACTTCAATTAAGCATCGACATTGCCACTGAATTTACAAGTTATCGTAGAGCGCTGGCAGAAGATATTGCCAATGAAATCTTATTTAAACGCTACCCATACAGAGATAAGTGCTGGGATGTCCACGTGGTCAATGCTGTTATCAGTTATAATGCTAAAACCTTGAGTCTAGGTTTACTTTCTGTAGCTGATACTTATTCAGGCTCCTGTTCCCGGCGAGCGTCGGAGATGCAAGAAGCCTTTATTGCAGAATTTAAAAAAAAACTTACACCGCGAAATTTGATAGACATCATCGTAGATAAACTGCTCGCAAGCCTTCATGACTACATCGAATCATTAAATAAAGCAACATCGGGAGAAGCGCGAGAAGAGATAAAGAAAAACATGTCGATTTTATTTGATTCCTATGGAGAAGATAAAAAAACATTTTGCGAACGTTCTCTATTTGATAATACAGTTTTGGAAAAATCAGAATATAAAAAATATGTTTTATCAAGTGATGTCCGAGATATGCTTGTTGCCAC
Source organism: Gammaproteobacteria bacterium RIFCSPLOWO2_02_FULL_38_11 (assembly GCA_001801745.1). Lineage (GTDB taxonomy): Bacteria > Pseudomonadota > Gammaproteobacteria > HIGHO2-12-38-15 > HIGHO2-12-38-15 > HIGHO2-12-38-15. Next base: position 1,586 of record MGYM01000064.1, on the reverse strand, counting down.
TTTAACACGTCGACTTATCAACTCAGGCTATTTAGAAGAAACGGAAATTGAAACCGTCGAGCATGAAAAAGGGGTTTTTTACTGCTTTATCCCGTTTCCTGAAAGTTCTTTTTTTATTTCAAAGTCCAATGAGGTAAATGGATTATTCGATTCCGTTTCAGTCTTGGTTAAAGAAGATAGTATTATTCCTCCGGTGGTCATTATAATACTAGCGGGTGGCTTACTTGCAAAGCTTGCTCTTCCTCATCAAGAAACTACTGTAGAAAGCTATTTTTCCTTATTAGTTAAATTAATTGAAAAACATCAATTAGGAAAAAAAGATTTACTAGGAATATTAACGCTACAAAATGGAGGCGAGGGCACTTTGGGTACAATGATCGCACTCCATCAAAATGCCGAAACGATAATAAGCTATCTTTTCTGGTTGGATCAATTAATTGAAATAGACGCGCTTGAGAAAGAAAATGTATTGGAAATATTAGCGGAACGCAATCAAAACGGAATGGCATTAGGCCCCATGATTGCTTTGCGCCAAAACGCCGAAATGACAATAAATTATCTTTCCTGGTTGAGTCAGTTAATTGGAACACAAACTATCGAGAAAAAAAATTTATTAGAAATGTTGTGGGGCTTGGGCATGATGATTGCCCGGAATCAAAATGCCGAAGCAACGATAACCTATCTTTCCTTATTAAAAAAATTAGTTGAAGCACAAAGCTTAGATCTATTGGAAATCAGAACACAAAGAAACAGTAATGGGGAGAGCTTGTATTACATGATAGGGAGATATCAGAATACCGATATGGAACTACAATACGATGCTTTGATTTCAAGAGCTGAAGAATTGAAATCAGAAAGAAACAAGATACAAAAAGAACAAGGACTTTCACTTCAAGAAGCTAAGCTATGGCTGAGATACAAACGAGCCTTTCAGGAACAACTTTCTAAAATAAAAGATTCAACACCTTTAAGCTGTGATGATATTTGTAGAGTAGCAGAGTTATCTGAAGACCAAGCCAATGAATTTGATCAAAAAACAAAACTGTTGCAAGGCATGCTAAAAATTGACGTCCTATCAGCGGCTTGTTTAGAGTCCGAGAGCAAATTCGAATTTAGAAATAAAATTATTTCTTTTTTAGAAGACGGCGCTGATCGATACCACTATCGTATTTCTGAAAAAGCAAGCCTCTATGAGTATGCCGCTCAGTCAAGGCGGGCAAGTTCAGAATCTATTTTTTTCGAAAGTGAAACGACTCGTTTTTTCAAAAAAATCGCTCAAAAAGACAGAGAAAGCGAAAAGCAAACATCACAACAACAGCCTTATACCGCATCAATAATTGAGTCTATACCCCTTACCCATGAAGATGCGAAGTTACGCACAGGGATCGCGTTCAGATTGCGATGATCTGATTGAGCAAAAACCGCCACGTGTAGGTCTACACATGAGGATTTTTGCGAATGAAGATCATCGCAAGATGGATGCGAGACCGAAGCGTTGGTTCGCATCTTCATGGGTAAGGGGGATAACTATTTTTTTTGTTATCCCCCTTATCCACAAAGTCTACAGCATTAAAAAAGTCTTAGTT
>MGYM01000063.1:8731-14006 GCA_001801745.1 Gammaproteobacteria bacterium RIFCSPLOWO2_02_FULL_38_11 | reverse complement strand
CTTCTTATTTAGTTGCGCACTGGATTGCTTCAAAAATGCGTGAACCTTCTGGCTTTTTTCAAAATCACAGAACGCATTTTTTCGCAATGACAGGAATGTAGCCTGTAACGAAGCGAAGCGTAGTACAGGTAACGAGCGCAGCGAAATTACAGGAACAAGAATTTAAAAAATTGGAGTGTAGGTTTGATTCCTTCTGATTTAGTACAAGAAGCTTGTTTGATTCTCACAGAAAATGCAACTCAATCTCGTTTGCTAATAAGGCAATATCCTAAGCTTCACATCATGCCATGGTTTTTGTGGCTTCAAGCGCAATGGCAGCAATGTGCTATTTTGGATCCGAGCTTACCTGTTTTGCTTTCTGAGCATCAACAAAATCAATTATGGTTACGCTGCATTCAACGAAATCAAGAACCTCGTTCAGATACAAAAGCGCTTGTATCGCTTGCAAAGTCAGCTTATCAGTTGAAAATGGCTTGGGATTTGAAGTTATCTGAAGTTCTTCTTGAGCAAACACAAAATTGGCTTGAGTGGCAAGAAGACTATCTTAATGAATGTAAAAAAAATAATTTTTTTGATGAATGGGCGTGGCTTTGGTGTTTAATAGATTTAATTAAATCAAGCGTTGATATTAATTTTCAAAAACTTAAAATTCCAAATAAAATAGCTTTTTTTGGTTTTCTGGAATTTTCACCTGCGCAAAAACGATTTATGGATGTATTAAAAGATAAAGATGTTATCGTTGAAAATATAAATTCAGATAAAATCGATGCAACAAGAAAAAAAATAAATTTCTCCTCAAGTGAAGAAGAAATGTATGCAATGGTGGCTTGGGCAGCAGAAGAAACAAAAAACAATATCAAAAGGGTTGCTTGTCTTGTGCCGGATCTAAACAATAAAAAACATGAAATAGAGCGATTTTTTTTTGAAAAAGAAAAAAATATTTACATCCATTCAAAAGAAGATTTTTATAATATTCCTTTGGTGTATTCCGCGTTAACCATTTTAAAACTATTGCGATATCAATTAAGTATTGAAGACTGGAGTTATCTTTTGCGGTCTCCCTGGGTGGGTGCTTATGAGAAAGAAAAATATGAACGATTAAAACTACTTGAAACCTTGTATGAAAAAAACGAATACCAATTCAGTGTGAAACAAGTTTGTGAATTAAGTCAATCTTGCCCTGACCTTTTATTGCGTCTTAAACAAATTTCTTTTTCTAGAAAAAATCAAACTCTATCGGCATGGAAATTATTTTTTGTCGAAATTTTAAGTGTGATGGGTTGGAGGGAAGAGATAAAGTTGACTGGCAAAGAACAACGTGTCTTTGAATCTTGGAATAAGCTCTTGCTTGAATTTGAACGTTTAAGTTTTTTAAAAGAAACATTTTTTTTAAAATCAGCTTTAGAACAACTTCATACATTGGTGGCTATTTGGAGCTTTCAGCCGTCGGGAAGTCTGGATGTACCTATTCACATTTTATCATTGCATCAATCGGTAGGTTTGAAATTTGACGCGGTATGGGTTTTAGGGATGCAAGATAGTGTATTGCCTGCCTCTCCCAAACCCAATCCTTTTTTACCCTTAAATTTACAAAGACAAAAAAAAGTGGCGCATGCCAGTCATGATTGGGAGCTTCGTCATGCACATCGTTTGTTTTATGCCTTAAACCAAACATCAGATAAGATTATTTTTAGTTATGCTAAACAAAATGAAGTGGAAGAATTGGAAGCTTCTTCTTTTTTAAGTTCAATAGAAGAAATAAAATCACCCGATTTGTATTTTAATTTTAAAAAAGAATTTCAAAAAGATGAAAATCAGTTTGAATATTATGAAGACGATCGAGGGGAGGAATTAGACAATGTAGAAATAAGAGGGGGAATGACGGCTTTAAAAGAACAATCCATGTGTGCGTTCCGTGGTTTTGCCTATCAACAATTAAAAACAAAACCGCTGCCTTCGATAGAATATGGTTTAACACCGCGTGAAAAAGGTATCGTGATACATCGTGCATTAGAATTAATTTGGAAAGAATTGAAAACACAAGAAAGATTAATAAAAATGCCTTTGGAAGCACTCGAAGGAATCATACTTGAAAAAATTGATCAATCGGTAATGAAAATAGTAAAAAAGCGCATGAGTTTATTTAATTCTGAAATTATCTTTTTAGAAAAAAAACGACTTAAAAAATTGATTCATCGTTGGTTCATGCATGAAAAAAATAGAGAATCATTTTCCATACACGAGCTTGAAAAATCTTTTGAGGTTGTATTTTCGGGTTTGAAGTTCACGCTGCGTATTGACCGTATTGATTGCACCGATTCTCAGAGATATTACATTGTTGACTATAAAACAAATGTTTTGAGTGTGAGTGACTGGCTAGAAGAACGACCCAGCGAACCTCAATTGCCTTTTTATGCTATTACAAGTGATCTGCCTGTAGCCGGTTTGTTGTTTGGGCAGCTTCGTTCGGATAATTTAGGATTTAGAGGCATGGGTTTGGCAGATGATAAAATCTTAAAACCACATACAGCGCAAGAATGGGAAGATCAACTCAAAGCTTGGCATCAAAATTTAAATGGTTTGATCAAAGCGTTAAAAGAGGGCGATGCCAGTTTAAATCCAAAAGAAGGATTGAGAACATGCAAAGCTTGTTATTTACAGGCATTATGTCGGCTTTACGACAATTAGGACTTACGTAAAAATACTTTTTTTTGCGTAACTCCTAACAATTAAGAGCATTTTTATGAAAATACATATTTTAGGAATCGGTGGTACTTTCATGGCGGGGCTTGCTGTGTTGGCCAAGCAATTGGGTTTTGAAGTGAGCGGCTCAGATGAAAAAGTTTATCCCCCGATGAGCACACAGTTGCAAGATCAAGCTATTCTTTTAAAAGAAGGCTATCAAATTCAACATTTAAAACCATCACCTGATTGTGTTGTGATCGGCAATGTGATCCGCCGAGATAACCCAGTAGTAGAATATATATTAAATGAAAAATTAAATTTTATTTCTGGTCCGCAGTGGTTATATGAAACAATTTTGAAAAAAAAGCGTGTTATTGCAATCTCGGGTACACATGGAAAAACAACCACATCGAGTTTGGTCGCCCATATTTTCGAGCAAGCAGGGTTAAATCCTGGATTTTTGATAGGCGGGATCCCTGAAAACTTTGGTATTTCTGCGCGTATCACAGAGAGTCCTTTTTTTATTATTGAAGCAGATGAGTATGACAGTGCTTTCTTTGATAAACGCCCTAAGTTTATGCATTATTATCCGGAAAGTTTAATCATTAATAATATTGAATTCGATCATGCTGATGTTTTTTCTGATTTAGAATCTATTCAAACGCAATTCCATTATCTAGTGAGAACAGTACCCAGCAAAGGATGTATTGTGGTACCTGCAAAAGAAAAAGTGGTCGATGAAGTTTTAGCGCGAGGGTGTTGGACGCCAAACATAAGTTTTGGTCTTTGTCTGGGAGATTGGCAAGCCAAGAAAATGAATGAAGAGGGGAGTCAATTTCATGTTTTTTACAAAAATCAATTTTATGGAGAAGTTAATTGGAATTTAATAGGTATGCATAATGTGAAAAATGCTTTGGCCGCACTTGCGGTAGCAGAGTATCTTGGTATTTCAAAAAATAAAGTGCTAGAAGCATTACATTCTTTCCGTAATGTAAAGCGTCGATTGGAAGTAAAAGGAGTTGAGAGGGGTATCACAGTGTATGATGATTTTGCACATCATCCCACAGCGATTGAGACGACCCTTTCTGGCTTGCGTGCGCGTATTGGCGAACAGCGTTTAATTGTTTTGCTTGAATTGGGTTCTTACAGCATGAAGGCAGGTGTGCACAAAGACAGTTTGATTCCTGCTTTAGCGCAGGCGAATGAAATTTATTTTTTACGTCCTTCTAAAAAAATGTGGGATATTGAAACCAGCGTGAATCAACTAAATGTACCGCATGCTATTTTCAATTCTGTTGAAGAAATGATTTCAACAATATTGCCTCGGCTTCGATCACAAGATCATGTTGTTGCAATGAGTAACAGTGCATTCGAAGATGTGCATGAGAAATTACTCCTGGCGTTAAGAAGCGGTGCGAGCAAGGTGGTTATAGGATAGGCTGCGATGATGTTGTTGGTGGTCTGGGGGGCATTCGAGTGCTGAAATTACACTATCTAACGCTATCGCTGGCGGTGTAGAAGGGGGGTGTGTGAGTGCTACTTCTGCTCCGCTTGGTGGTGTTTGTGGGCGTGGCACCGGAGTTGTCATTGCTGATGTTACTTGTAAGTATGATGTTACAGAAGAACTGCTTGCTGTTGGTGATGCGACGGATGTTATAGGAGAATTGCTTGCTGCTGTTTTTATTATTTTTTCTTCTGAATGCGATAACATTTTTTTCATTCTGTTTATTAATTTTGGAAAAATCCATCCTTGGTAAGCATGATCAATGGGGATGGCATGAACAAGATCAGGTTTGATTTTAATAACACTTTTTCCCGTGAGTTTTTTATCATGAGGAATTAATTTATTTAATTCCTTGTGAATATTATAGTGATCTCTGCCTGCGCCATAAATATGAAATTTTGTTTTATCAAATCCAGAAGAAAAAAGTCTTTTTAAAGCATTAAATGCGTATCGCATCAAATAGAGTAGTTCCCACCATAATGCAAATGCTGTTGAACCCATCCGACGAGGCATTTTATCTGTTTTTTGTTTTTGTTCCCCTAAAGGTAAGGGTTCGCTTGAGAAATAACGTCCTGTTGGGGCTGAAGGGTGCTCCATACGATCTGGGTTTAACAATGAAAGTATATGTTGAACGATGGCAGGGGTCAGTAGGATTGTGCCTTTAATTTTAGGATTATTTTCAATAGTAGAAAGATAATTATTAATGGTGAGTGAGGCGCCGAGACTGTGTGCAACGATGACAATATTGTCATATTGTTGAAGTGAGGTAATATAATTTATAAATGCTCTGAGATGAATGGCAAGTATATCGGCGGGTGATTTTTCAAAAGCCAGCTTTTTTGAAGAAGTATTATCACGGTTACATAACTCAGGTCGTTGATCATCTTTACCATGTCCCCACAGATCAAAGCTAAACATATCCATCCCTGCTTCTTGAACATAAGGTGCTAATCCTTGCCCTGCCTCAGCACAATCAGACCAGCCAGGAATGAATAACACAGCTGTTCTGGTAGTGTTGCTTGAAGATGACCAATATAGTGTTTGAGTTTCTTTTTGGAAGCCGCTTTTACTTTTATCGAGGGAATA
>MGYM01000063.1:0-8697 GCA_001801745.1 Gammaproteobacteria bacterium RIFCSPLOWO2_02_FULL_38_11 | reverse complement strand
TCCAAGATATTTTTTTTAAAATCACTTAAAAAAGTATGTTTGAATTTATTGCTTTTTAGATAATTTTTTATTTCTATTATTTTATTTTTAGTTGATTTTTTTGAATGAAGGATATCTCGGATATCAAGAATATTTTTTAAGCGATATCGATGGATGTTATAAGATTTTTTTGGAGCGTAAGGGTGTAATACCTTGTTAGGATTTTTGTAGAGTTGGTAAAGTTCTTTCTGAGCACTGTTTTTTTCAAGGTATTTGTCGATTGCGTGAAAGAAAAAACCTTCAAGAGTGAAATCCAGAAGAATTTTATATCCTTTAGCTGGAGGCATAGGAGAGTCGACCAAAGACTCTTTAGCGGCTTGAAAAATACGTGTGTGATCTGCGATGCAAGCATTAACAGCATCTTGCAATCTTGAAGAACTAGAAGCAGATTTCTTTTTAAAGCCATTGTTTTGTGATAATTCTAATTTTGTGCACAAGGCTTCACGTCTTTTTCTTTTTCCATCGGTACTTAAAAAATAAATACCTATTCTTCTTGTTAATTCGTAAAAATCATTAATTGAAGGGTCTGTGATGATTTTTTTAAGATCTTCAATATTGGCTTTACGTTCAGGGCGAGGATTTTTTTTACATGTTTTTCTTTCATAATTGTCTAAGGTGTCAATAACTGCTTTTTTGAAATCAAGTATGACTTCTTGTAATTCAGTTGGAAGTGTTTGTTGTAGGTTTTTAATTTTTATGCTTTCGGTACTATCTTTTTTTGTTATTGGCGCAAGTTGTGCTAATTTTTTCCGTAACTTTTTTTTATTTATCATAGGTGATGCAGGTATGCTTTGCGTTCCTGTTGAGCTAGATGTATCTGTCTGTGATTCCATATAAATTCCCTTTTTTAAATAGAGACTAAAATCAAAGTAGGAAAGGAGAGTTAGGAGATAAAAGTTATTAAGAAGTAGAATATTTCGGATGTAATATAAAAGAAGAGTTGATGTGATTTATTTTCTGCGAGTATAAATTTGTTTTCATAAAATAATTCCTTTTGAAAAATATTTTCTACTAAGATTGAAACACGAAACTTTTGATTATATGTTTTTTTATCGTAATGTGAAGAGTTGGAAGGTTTTGGGGTGTTTTAAGTCTTAATTTTGTCTTAATTGAAAACAAACTTGATTTTTTATATAATACCCAACTGCCATTTTGAATTTTTTTGTCATTTTGGGGGGCGACTTGGTTTCGACGCAGATTGCGAAGCTCAAAGTGCATGTCGAGGTTGTAGCATGTCTCGTAAAATAGGCTACACATTATAGTTGCAAATGATAGCGACTTTGCTGATATGGCTATTGCTGCTTAATTGAGTAGCGATGCCATGCCGATTAAAACCCGGCAGGCACTCTAACTTTTTTGTGCTTATGCATTTAAGCTTAGAGTCATTTACATAAGACCGCGTTAACAATATGTTTGAGGTTGTTAATGTTAAACTTTCTCAGACTCGTTTATTGAAGTCCTGCCCGTTGGACGACGATAAATTAACTTTAAAGACGTGGCTACACATGTAGATCGGAGAGTAGAGGATTTGCGGACGCGAGTTCAATTCTCGCCGCCTCCACCATATTTAAGTCTGAAGAAGTCAAAAATTATATAAAAACCCCTGCAAAGGGGGTTTTTATATTTAGGGAAATATCTTTTGGCGCGCTAGATAGTAAGGAGGAAATTTTTGAAATTTATTTATGTCGGTTTTGAAAAAAAAATCTTGTTTTTAGTTCCATTCTTTTAGGGTTGAGTTCGCTTGTTTTTCTATGGATTCTGCAACCCAATATTGGCATTAGAAGTGTTGATGCTTATGCTTATATCGTAGGTTCATTTTCAATTCATGATGGCAAGGGATACGTGAGTTTGGGGGGCGAATTATTAAACCATTGGCCGCCGAGTTATTCTTTTATACTTTCTTTGTTTTCATCACCTATTTTTGCGGCGCAAATTATCAATTACTTATCTTTTGGCTTGTCCATTGGGCTTATTTATTTTTTGGCGAGAAAAAATAACTGGGCGTGTAGTTCAGCGCTGGGGTTTTCATTGGCTATTGGATTTGGTTTTTTTCGTAGTCTTGTAAATAATGTGATGCCTGATATTTTGACGTACGCTGTTTTTCTTCTTGCGTGCGCTATTTTTTTTGAAAAATTAACAGTACCACGTGTATGGAGTTACTTATTCTGGGCTGTCTTAATACCCCTTAAGTTAATTGCTGTTGTTTTTATTCCTGCTGCAATTTTTACAAGGATATGGATTACTGGTATTTCTTGTGTAAGAAGGCAGAGAGGAGAGTTTTTAATAGCGAGCTTGCTTTGGTCGTTTTTTTTGGGGAGTATATTAGTATTTAACTATATCAGCTTGGGGGTTTTAATTCCTGCATCCCATGGGGGCCTGATATCCATAGTATTCTCCAGGAATTAAAGTCATTCGCTTCCAGTATTCCACGGTTTTTTTTAAGTCACTGGTATGGAACGATAAAAAATTTAAATTATTTTTTGCTGTTTTCTATTGAATTGCTTATCGGTGTTGTATGTTTGTTAACATTAAAATTAAAAGATAAAAAGTTTTTTGTTTTTTCTATCATACTGATCTTTTTCTTTCTTCTGTTGCAATGTGTAAGAGAATACGGTGGTGCTGTGCGTTTAACAGGCTATGGCTTTTGTATGGTGGTTTTACCCTCGTTCTTGCAACTATTAATTCTTTAACTTCTAATGCAATGGGAATTAATGATCCTCATTATAAACAATTAGCAGCGTTGTTTTCAGAAATCAATTTTAAAAAAGAAAAAATATATACGAATTCATTTCATGTACTGGATGTGCATCAAAAAATATATTCTGAATTTACTGATACACCTTCAAAACTCAAACAAGGTGATTTGTTTTTTTGGGTTACATTACCAAACTATGATGCGGGAAATTCAAGCGTGGTTACTGTTGATATTTCTAATGTCTCTTGGCAGGAGCTTGATACATTTGAAGGTGGAAAACTTTTAAGAAAAAAATAAGAAAAAATCTGAAATTAATTTTTAAATTTTAATGTAAATTATTATTGACTCATGTTTTGGGTTGGTTTGTAAAAACTGTTATAGTAATTAGCTTGAAATCGTAAATTTAGAGAGAAAAATCAGCGTTTTTAAAGGAGCTTTTATGATGCAAGGAAGCAAAAGAGGGAAGTGGTTCTTTGTTTTGTCTGTTATAAGCGGCGCGCTAATTATTTCTAGTGCTGTCTTTTCCCAAAATACCTCTGCGAAAAAACCTAACATCGTTATGCTCATGACCGATGATACAGGATGGAATGATTTTGGTGCTTACTTAGGCGGTGGTACAACGCTGGGGCATCCTACACCAAATGTCGATCGTGTCGCAAAAGAAGGGGCGCTTTTTACCAGTTGGTATGGTCAAGCCAGTTGTACCGCAGGTCGTGCTTCCTTTTTAACGGGGCGTATTCCTATTCGCTCAGCACTTTCAGTTGTGGTTGCGCCAGGTGATGAAAATTATCTTCATAAAGAAACACCAACGATTGCAGAATTTTTTAAAAAGAAAGGTTATTCAACTTATTTTTCAGGCAAATGGCATATGGGCGATAAACCCATTGCGTATCCGACTGAACATGGCTTTGATCAAATGAAGCATTTTGCTGCGTATTATGCAGGTGTTTATGCTTATAGTGATACTGCCAATAATTTTCATCCGTGGTTTCCTTCATTTAATCCTGAATTTGTAAAAACCTACGATGATATTGTGAACCTAGGTGAGTGGGAAGGTGTAGCAGGGCAGCCTGCTAAGCGTGTAGATACGATCACTTATGACAATCTCAGTACCTTTGATCTGCGACAAACAGCTTCATCTGTTGAATACATTAGGCAGCATGCCAAGGATAGCAAACCATTTTTTATGGATGTTAATTTTATCAAGATGCATAACCCTACTCATCCCGCCCCTGAATTTAAAGGGAAATCGCATTTAGGTAATTATTCTGATTCATTGATGGAGTTGGATACGAATATTGGAAAAATTATGGATGTCATTCGTGCAGAAGCGCCGAATACAATTGTGATTATCACGGCAGACAATGGTGCGTGGTTGGATGCTTATCCTGATGCAGGTACGACGCCTTTCCGTGGTGAGAAAGGATCGCCATTTGAAGGAGGTTGGCGTGTGCCGGCTATTATGTGGTGGCCGGATCATATTCCTGCGGGCGCGCAATATCATGAAATGATGTCGCATATTGATTGTTGGGCAACGCTGGCAACCATGGTGGGATTAAAGCCGCCGCCGCATGATTGGGTGGGTAATGATGGTAAGGGAATTTATTTCGATAGTATCGACAATAGCGCTTATATTCTTGGAAAAACGCCACACTCTGCGCGTACATCATGGATTTATATTGATGGTGAAACTTTTCAAGGCGCAAGAGCCGACATTGGAGGTGACCCTGCTCAACCTTGGGTACATATCGCTTGGAAATATCTCTATACCGCAAAAGATTCTTGGTTAGGTGCGCAAGCGAATTTAGGTGCTATTGGTGCGCTTTATAATCTTACGATGGATCCTTACGAAAAGTACGATATGATTTTTAATGGTGCTGCACCGGTGCGTGTCATGACAAGTTCGCCGGGGCGATATTCAGGACAAGATAATGGTTGGGTGATGTCGATCATTGGGCCGTCACTGATTGATTTTGATAATAGCATTGTGAAATATCCTAATATCAGGCGTACTCCTGGCGGTGCGTCTACAGATTTAATTCCTAATTTGCAAGAGCCTGAAAATCCTGTGCCGCTGTATAAAAATAAAAATTTGAAGCATACAGCCAGCATTGGCGGTTAAATCATAAATGCGGCGTTATTGTTTTGTAGTAACGCCGCATTTTTTTAAGTATTCATTTGCCATTGCAGCTGTCATTACCAATCTAAACCCGATGTGCGACATGGGATTATAAGGATCAACACCTCGTCTGGCACTGGGACGATAACTCATACAAAAATTTTCATCGCATAAAAATGATCCCCCGCGAATGACGCGTTTGGGGGCATCGGCAGGTGCAAAGGTATCAAAAGGATCATAGCTTTCTTTGGGTCCTTGCGGATTAACCGAAATAGAGTTTTTAGCGGCTTTTACAAACGCATCTGCTCGATACCAATCAGCGACCCATTGCCATACATTGCCTGCCATATCATAAAGTTGATATCCATTAGGAGGGTAGCTTGCAACTTTGCTTGTGCCTATTTTATTTTTATAGGCGGGATCAATAACAGGAAATTGTTTGCCGGGAAACGTGTTTGCTCTACATTTTCCTTGAGGTTTAAATTCATTGCCCCAACTGTAATTTGCTTGTTTCAAACCGCCGCGTGCGGCATATTCCCATTCCGTTTCTGTCGGCAAACGTTTTCCTACCCAGTGTGCATAAGCTTGCGCATCCTCATAAGAAACTTGTACGACAGGATGATCTTCTTTTCCAATAATATTGCTTTGAGGGCCTTGAGGATGACGCCAATTGGCGAGCGGCGTGTATTGCCACCAACGTGCATTATCGTCAAAAGGAACAGGGTGTGAAGTACCGATAAATACCATGGCGCCAGGGACTAATTGATCCTCCGATGGTTTGGGTGTGCCAGGGGCAAGTTGAGTTTTCAAGGTTTCCCAATCAGGTTTACGCTCAGCTGTTGTAATATAAGCACTTGCTTTTACAAATTCGGCAAATTGTTTGTTTGTTACATCGGTTTGATCCATCCAAAAGCCGTCGACAGTCACTTTATGTGTGGGTTTTTCATTGGCTTGGGCCAAACGAGATTGGCTGCCCATAATGAAAGTGCCACCGGGAATCCATACCATGCCTTTGGGGCCATGAATATCATCGCCGAGGATTATTTTTTTTGATTCAGGCGAGGAAGAGAAAAAATAAAAACTTGCTGAAAGTAGCAATAGAAAAATAAAAATGATCAATGTGATTTTAAAATTGAATTTTGACATGCTAGCCTATAAAAATTATCATAATTTTTTTTGTCAGGGAGTGACTATGTTAAAGAATTGCAAGATTTATTTTTTTCTAATTTTATTATTAAATTTTTGGATTGTCAGTGCAGCGCAAATACAAGATTTAAAAACAGATCCCTTGCCCTCTTGGAATGAAGGTCCGATTAAAACAGCCTTGATTGAATTTGTCAAAACGACAAGCGATCAAAGCCATCCGCATTTAATGTTGCTTATTCATCACGATGATGCGGTGCGTGAATACAGTTATGGGCCGGATACGAAGGTGGGGACGTTTTCAAATGCATTGATGGATGAGGCAAAAAAACAAGGCTGGTTTGTTGTAAGCATGAAAAAAGATTGGAAAAAGATATTTCCGTTTGAGCGCTAAACCCCCTTCTTGGGTTCTAACTTCGCATCTTCATGGGTAAGGGTGTATGAGGAATATATCCTTGTTTAAATCGGTTTTTTTGATCATCAATCTTGTAAAATAAATCGAGAACGCCATAAGGATCGTTATTTTTTTTCAAAATATCTTCGGGTGTCTGGCCGTGGCTATCTTTTCTACCACGAAAATCCATTAATTTTTCTGCTAAATCCTGTATTTTGTATTTCCATGTGATTCGCCATGTATCTGGTAGTCCCGGTTTAAGATCAGCTAACCAATGTAAAAGCGATCGGTGAGTGATTATAGAAAATTTATTAACGGGACCTAGCTCGGGTTGAGTAAGTCTTGCGATTATTTCAAGTAAGGCTTCTCTCAAGCTACCCTTAAATTCCATTTCAAATTCATTATTTAAATCATATAGTGAAGCATATTCCTGTAAAGTTTGAATATAATCTTCTGTGGAATGGCGTTCAGGTATTTTTTCAAAATAATCAATTAATTTTAATAATTTTTCTTTGTTTTTAAGTAAAGGAATAATGCGTGCATCCAAAGAACTAAGCGCACGCAGCCAGGCCTGTATAGATTCAAAATTAAAAGAAAATTCTTTGTTTAAATTAAATAACAGAAGGCGTTCTTCAGCCTCTTCATAAATTTCATTTAACCTCTTAGGGGAAATGTAATAGTCATCAGCAGTGAGAGGGATTGAACGAAGCCACTTTAAAAAAGCTTCACCGCGATTTTTTTCAAAAACTAATGCTCTTATGTCCTTTCCTTCTTCTTCTATCAAAGCTATACAAAAGCAAGAATCCAAAGAGCGCATATCTAAATCAAAATCTCGTTTGAATTCATACAATAAGATGGGTTTCATTAACTGCTTACACGCACGTTCAATATAGTCTGCATAGTCTGCGTCTCCTAAGCTAATAGCTGATGCTTTTAGTTCTTCTAATTTTTTATAAAGTGCGTGTCCTCGATCTTGTCGGGCGACGGCTTTTATCTCTTCTTTGAGATCATAAACATCACTCAAAAAATCAGAAATGCTTGCGTAGTCAAGTTGAAATTCTTTTTTTAAAGAAAACAAAAATCTGTCTTCTCTTAATTTTCCTATCATACTTTTTATTTTCTTGTCAGAAAATTTAATTTGAGAGAGCGAAAAAATCCAGTTTTCAACAGCGTCGTGGTTTGCGCATAACTTAATTAAAAGCTTTTCATCTTTTTCTTTTAGCATGGGAATACATTCATAAAGATATTTTAAGTTTGTTCCTAAGAGTTTATTTAATTCGCAAACAAGTCTACGCTTTATAAAATCGTACTTTGTCTCTAATGTAGAAGCATCTACTTCTTCTTTACCAGGGTAGGGTTTGGGTAGTAAATTAACTTTATGAATCAGCGACATCAAGGGCAGGGTTTGTTGGTTGGGAGTGTAGGATTGAGATAGGCTGTCATCCTTTTTTGCCGGGGTGGTGCATTCTTGAAGATAGTCAGGCGATGCTTTGAAAAATTTATTTAATTCTGAGACTAAAAGAAATTGTTTTAATTTAACTTTAATGCGCTCGAGTTTCTCTTTGTCGGGATGTAATTCAGGAAATTTATAAATTAACGCACATAATCTACTTGCTTTAGCGCTTCCCATTTTTTGAATGAAAACACTCAAATTTTCATCTTGTGTTTTATCTGTTAGATCTTGAATAAAGAATTGGAAATCATGAAACTCAAGGCCACAATGTATTTTAATTTGTGCTAAGAAATCGGATGCTATCCAATTTTGTGCTGCTTCTTTTAGCCAAGTTGCTACAGAAAAATAATCAGGGCAGCTGTGTAACGAGGCCAGAAATTCATTGCCGTGTGTATGAATGAGTTGTAATAAGCTTTTGTCTTCCTGATTTTGAAGTGCTGAAATCCACTTCTTATAGTTATCAATATGAGTGCTAGTGTGAAAGACAGTAGGAAACTTTTGATGTAATTTTATAAAAAACAAACGGATTTCTAAAAAACATATTGCAGCTTCTTTGCGTTCATTAAATTGAGGATGAAGCGAAGGTAAATCCACCACGGTTTGAATAAAGCTTTTTTCATAGCGGGTTAGCAGAGAAGTGATACTGCTATCTTCTTGATTAAAGATAGCTTGGAATAAACAGGCAAAAGAAGGGTAGGAATAGTTGGAATAGGAAGCGGAAGAATAAAATTGTTTTTCGAGTTGAATTAAAAAAGGTTCTTCTTCTTTTCTGCGTTGCAGATCATCGGCATAAGAAAAAATAGTTTCGGGATAAGGGTATTCTGTTTCGGCAGAAGCGGAACTACAAGCCATAG
>MGYM01000062.1:2089-17923 GCA_001801745.1 Gammaproteobacteria bacterium RIFCSPLOWO2_02_FULL_38_11 | reverse complement strand
AACAAGACGGAAATTACTGCTCTCTGGATATCATCCTTTCTGTGTCTAACCGTACTCATCTTGCCCGCGTTCTGCGCCGCTTACGCACGGTAAAATCAGTTTCAAGACTTGCAAGGCAGTAACATTTTTATTTAGAGTTATTATCCCGTCGAAGAAAAGGAAACAAATCAGAAGCTATCATGCCTCGCTCACCACCCACCTTTGCCGCACTATCACCTGCTTTTGCATGCAGAACTACACCCAGTTGTGCAGCCAACACAGGCGCCAAGCCTTGCGCAAGCAAACCTCCAATCACACCCGACAATACATCTCCCATCCCTGCTGTTGCCATACCGGGGTTGCCCTGCGCACAATAAGAAAGATCTTTGTTTGCAATTAAACTGGGGTAACCTTTCAATACAGCAACACCGCCGTAACGCGCTTGCAAGGCTAGCGTCGCTTTTTCTCTTTCTGCATTAATTTCAAGAACATTTAAACCTAAAAGCGCTGCCGCTTCACCGGCATGCGGTGTCAACACCCAGTTGTCACGCACATGTTTAGTTTTCGCTAATAATCGCAATGCATCTGCATCAATAACCAATGGTAAAGTATTTTTTAACACAGCTTGAAATAACATTTTTGCCCATTTATCTTGGCCCAAACCCGGACCCAATACAATCACCGAAGCACGCCGCAAAGCATGATTTAATTGCTCAACACGCTCAATTCCTTCGGCTTGTATTTCAGGACACACTAAAGAAGGGAGAACAGCATGGTCAGGATGCGTTAACACTTTCACAATCCCCGCTCCCACACGATAAGCCGCTTGCGCTGCTAAAATGGGTGCACCAACCATACTTTTATTTCCACCGATTACAACAACATAACCAAAATCGCCTTTATGTGCTTGCTTATTTCGAGGCGGAAAATATTTTATTAATTTTGAAAAGTTTAATAACTTATGCTGTATTTTCAAAGAAAAATTTCTCCATTTCTTTTGCCAAAAGTACATGCGCGCTGGAATCAAGCATATTCAAACGGTATTCATTGATGATCATGGTTTGTCGTTGCTGCCACAACTGCCATGCTTCTTTTGAAATATGTAAATAAATTTTTTCACCTAAAACACCTGGAAAGGGAGGACGCGCTAGTCCTTCCGCTTCTTTTTTTAATTTTTCACAAACAATCATTCTCATCATTTCACCCAACTTAAAATTTTACATATCGGTTTTGGCAAGCCGATACTGACAGGTCGTAAAGGATTGTACCAAATAAAATTTTCATCCTCCATGACACACATTTTGTTTCTTATCACATGAAACTGAATAGGAAAAATATCTAGATGAAAATGGGTGAATGTATGACGAAAACTCGTCAATTTTTTCTTTTTTTTAAAAACACAATTAAATTTCTGAAAACATATGTCAGAAAAATCAGAAACCTGAAACTCAGGCAAACTCCACAAACCACCCCAAATACCTAAAGCAGGACGTTTTTGTAATAAGATATGTTTATCTTCATCAACTAAAACTAACAACTTAACTTCACGTACAGGCATTTTTTTTGTGGGTTTCGCTCCAGGATAACGCGTAGGCTCACCTGATTGATATCCAACACAATTTTCTTTTAAAGGACAACAGCCACATTGTGGATCTGAACGAACACACAGTGTCGCACCTAAATCCATCATCGCCTGCGTATATTCTCGCATTTTAATTTTTGGCAAATGCGAATAAGCCAAAGGCCACAAGATGCTTTCTGTTTTTTTACCCGGCGCACCACTCACACCATGAAAGCGCGCCAATACACGTTTTACGTTCCCATCCAAAATCGCTTCAGGCTGATTAAACGCAAGCGCACAAATCGCAGCAGCCGTTGAACGACCCACACCAGGCAAGGTTTCTAATTTTGATCTTGTTGTTGGGAACACACTTTTATATTTTTCTACAATTATTTTTGCTGTTTTATGCAGATTACGTGCTCGCGCATAATATCCAAGCCCCGTCCACAAATGCAAAACATGATCCAAGGGCGCTTGACTTAAAGCGTCAATGCTTGGAAATTTTTCCATAAAACGCTGAAAATAAGGAATAACAGTTGCAACTTGTGTTTGCTGCAACATAATTTCGGAAATATAAACACGATAAGCAGAAATAGGATGCTGCCAAGGCAAATTCTTTCGACCATGATGTTCAAACCAAGCCAAAACAGCATCCGAAAATAAAAATTTTTTCATTTTCAATGAAAAAGATTACCTAGCGCATCTTTGATCACATCGCTAGACTCTTTTCCTAGATTTTTTTCCAGTACTTGCCCCACCCTACCATTTAATTGTTTTTGCACTTGCTCATTGATTTGTGTTACCGCTATTTTTTTAATATCTGGATAAATTAAAACGCTATCAAAAGGCCCCGATATGACCAGTGGCAAAGGACGGGCAGACGAACCGTTCAATGTTACTGACAATTGAAAATCAATTTTTTGATTGACAAGATCCACTGTACCACCCCCTTTACCTTGCAAATGAGGCCCTTGCAATAAGAAATCTTGATTATTCGCAATACCCTGCGAAAGTTCAAAACTTCCTGAAAAAGTGCCAAATTCAGTTTGATGCGTATTAAGTTCAGACGTCGTTGTTTGATTTAAAATTAAAGATTTTCCTAGAGCAACATAGTAAGGCAAGTCAATGCCTTGCAATACACCCTTTTGAAATACAAACAACACATTCCCATTTAAATTCTTTAATAAAGCTAATTTTGATTTTCCTTGTGTTGTAAGATTTTCTGTAACATCCGCCTTACCACTGATTTGAACTCGCGTCACGGGTTTTAAGCTCGCCATTAAAGTCTGCGCATCAATACCCAAAAAAGTCCCTTTCAAGTTGAAAGTCGGTGTCAAGGAATTAAATTGCAAGCGCCCAATATAATTACCTTGAGCAAATTTCATTTTTAAAGGATTTATCATGTATATGCCTTGTCTTGCCGATAAGTTGATACTCAATCCATTAATAGGCATTTTTTGTATTTGAATCGCATCAACATTCAAACTTCCAAATCCACTGAGTTGCTGTAAAATTGTGGGGATTTTAATTTCATTATCGGATAAATTTTTATTGGATGAAGTAGCAGCTTGCGAAACGTTTCCTGTTGCAGCGGCTGATTTTAAGACATAACGATTCATATCAACTTGATCAAGATTCAAATCAAATTGAAATGTTTTATTTTTTAAATCTGTGATACCAACACTTCCTAGCACCGTACTATCATCTAATTTTACTTTCATATCATTCATCATTAACACATTGGGTGTTACATGAAATTGAAATTCTGCAGAGAATCGATTCAATGCATTTGAGTTTTGAAAGACAGGAACAGTTTGTTTAAATACCTGAAGTAGTCGTTTTGGATCCACAGGCAACAGTATCAAGCTTCCTGATATTGAAGGACTATTGATATCTTGGAAACTCCCTTCAAGGAAACCTTTCACCATGGCCGCATCAAATTGTCCTTGCAAATCCTGTATCCAGAAATATTTCTTTTCTATATCAACAATAATTTCCCCTTGTTCACTCAATACAGCAGGCAACATCCCTGGCATTTGAATTTTACTTTTCGATGAAAAATGATCGAGTTGGATTTTTGATCCATCAGAAGCAAACAATACATTGCTTGAAAGATCAAACTGGACATTTTTATCTTTATCCAACTCAACCACACCTGATGAAATAAATTTAAAAGGAATATTTGCCTTAACTCCAGAAGTATTCACATGTAATTTCTTTAAATCAATTTTTTTGTTTTTTATTTTATCTTCATAAGAAACATTCACATTGTTTAATACAAACGAACCTATATTTAAATTCAATAAGGCTTCTTTTGAATCTGATGATATCTCTTGTTCTCTGTTTTTATTAAGGCTCGGTTTTTCATTGGACATACTCAAATTCCAACTATTTTGTCCTTTATTATTTACAAACAGAAAAACGCTTAAACCATCCACAGCCAGATAATTAACTTCGATTTTCTTTCTGATTAGCTTAAAAGGATCCAAACCCAAATCAAGCTTTGATACTTCTAAAAAGAAGGGGTGGCTACCTTGAAAGTTCGCTGGATTTCCTAATTTAACATCATGAATACTGATTTTAATTCTTGGAAACAAAGACCAAGATAAATTACCACCGATAACCACGTCACGATGTATTTTTTGAGAAACTGTTTTACTGACTTTTTCTTTGATAAACTCAGGACTTATAAATTTATTTAAAAAAATATAAGAACCCAAAAACAAAACAAGCATCACCACTGCAATTTTCAGTATTAGTTTCATATTTCTATCCATTTATGTAATAAAGTTTTTTCTAAAAAAAATCTAAAATTTGTTTTCTGTAATTTCACTTTTAAAAGTAGCCTGTAACGAAGCGCAGCGTAGTTACAGACTATTTGTTATTGTTTTTTTTCGCGCTTTCAGCGCTAAATTATGTTTATATTTGTTTACCCAGTCTTGCGGCAAGCAAGCTTGCCTTAGACTGGGCTTGACTTCGTTGCCAGGCCTTCGGCCTGATGAAATTTTTCTATTTCTCCTTGAGAAAAAAGAACATTCATCAGGTCGAAGACCTGACAGCGTGGAACACGCCTAGCCCAGGGTGAGTTGTGCGAAGCACAACGTAACCCTGGGTATCGAATTCTCCACAAAACCCAAGCCCTGTAAGCGCGTAACTCTAAAAAAATTTTAAATTAAGTCTTGATTCCAACACAGTAATCTACTTATAGGTAATTTCTCTTGAAAAATAATCTTGGCTAACTTTTTCTTTTACTAACGACAAGGTATTTTCTGCTAAGACATTGGCCCTGATCGTTCCTTTTTTTAAAATTTCCAAAACACTGTCTTTGTCATTTTTATATTGTTTTCGACGCTCCTGCATCGGTTGAAGCAGTGAGATAATGGCTTCTGCCAATTTTTTCTTGCATTCTACATCGCCTATTTTTCCGTGCTGATATTTTTCTTTTGCTTCTTGTATCCATGCCAGATCTGGATTAAAAGCATCATGAAAAATCCAGAGCGGGTTATTGTCAATTTTTCCCGGGTCAGTGGCACGAACACGTTGCGGATCTGTATAAATGCTCATGACCTTCTGATAAACAGTATCATTATCATCACTTAGATAAATCGCATTATTCAATGATTTACTCATTTTACATAATTGGCCTTGAGCGTTTGGCCCTCCCAACCCTACCAAACGTTTTACTTTCCCGAGTTTACTTTTAACGACAGGGAACAAACCACCCGCCTGGGTCATCGCTTCATCAGAGACATGAGGATCCACATTGCAATAAAGAATATTAAAACGACGGGCCACTTCCGTTGCTAATTCCAAATGAGGCAATTGATCTTCACCGACAGGCACCACGTCAGGACGAAACGCAAGAATATCGGCGATTTGGCTAATAGGATAAAGCACAAATCCAAAAGAATAATGGTCACCCAAGCCTTTATCACGAATTTCATCTTTAAGTGTTGGATTACGCATCACGCGTGAATAAGAGACCATCATGCTAAACAAGAACGTCAGCTCCGCGATTGCGGGCACTTCACTCTGAATGAAAATCGTACTTAAGTTAGGATCGATTCCCGCTGCCAAATAATCGAGCGTAACATCAAAAACATGTTGACGAACTTCTGAAGGATGATTGATATGTGTTGTAAAGGCTTGCATATTCGCCAAAATAAAATAGCAATCATATTCTTTTTGCATTGCAACACGATTTTCAACGCTCCCCACCCAATGCCCTAAATGCAATTTACCGGTGGGTGTATCTCCTGTTAAAAGACGTGGTTTTTCCATCGTAGATTTTCTTTAGCGCTTGTAGAATAGTGAACTGTGGATTTTAACCTTGTTTTTTGTAAAACACCAAACACTTGACTCTATCACTCAAGCATTATTTAATGGCGGGCAAGAAAAGGTTTCGCGCTTACAGTATTTTAGGTTTCCAGCATAGCTTGTGATGAGCGAAGTTAAAAGTAGCCTGTAACAAAGCGAAGCGTAGTTACAGGTAACTTGCTGCGCGAAATTACAGGGAATAGGATTGCCAAGTAATAATGTAGGCCGAATAGCTCAGTCGGGTTTGACGCGAGTATGCGAGCGTCAAACGGGCGACAGGATGTCGCCCAGGGTGCGTCTCTGATGAGAAAAATAGAAGGCCATGGATGGCCTGGTTTCTGCAGTAATAATGTAGGCCGAATAGCTCAGTCGGTAGAGCAGAGGACTGAAAATCCTTGTGTCGGTGGTTCAATTCCACCTTCGGCCACCACATCAAACTTCCCACCTAACACTAGAAAAACACTGTCTATCCTTTATTTCTTTTTCTTTATTTCAGGTGCTTCTGCGCTTTTATATCAACTTTTCTGGCAAAGAATGCTATTTAATCAACTCGGCACAGACCTCGCATCCATCATCGTCATTGTTTCTGTTTTTATGTTCGGTTTGGGTCTTGGCGCTTTAGCAGGAGGGAAATTTACAGAATTTTTTCCACATCATTTAATTATTTCCTATCTTGTGATCGAATTAAGCATTGCTTTATTTGGAATATTCAGCCCCAACATCATTGCATCTCTAGATAGCTTTTCTTTTTCAAATAATATTTTTATTACTATCATCCTTAGTTTTTTAATTCTTATTTTCCCAACAACCCTCATGGGCGCAACATTTCCTATTTTAGTACGCTATGTTGATCATTTTAATACTCATATAGGGCGCAGTGTGGGAGAACTTTATTTCGCAAACACACTTGGAGGCGCTTTTGGTGCTTATCTTGCTGGCTTCGTTTTACTTTATGTCATGGAACTCTCTAGTGCGATTTATTTTTCTGTTTTCCTTAATCTCCTCGTTGCAATATTAACTTTGATTTTTTTAAAAAAACAAAAATCATGATCGCCATTTATTATTTAGCATTTACGTCTGGCTTCATCTCACTTGCAGAAGAAATACTTTGGACTCGACTTTTTAGTTTTTCCAAACACGCACTACCTCAAACTTTTGCTTTTGTATTGATGTTTTTTTTATTAGGTATCGCTATGGGGGCACTAGCCGGAAAAAAAATCACGATGAGCAATAAAAATTTATGGGAAATGTGTGGTTTCATTTTTTTGAGTGTTGGCATCATTACTTTAACCACACCTTGGATATATTCAACCATACAGGATAATCCCTTACAAACCCCTCTGGGCGGAATACTGATTGCATTGACTTCTTTTTCTATTGCAACTATTTTTCCTATAGCACACCACCTGGGGACGATATCAAAACAAGCCACGCTGGGAACTGCCATTTCCTTTGTCTATGCAACTAATATTATCGGCTCCACATTGAGCCCTTTCTTAATAGGCTTTGTCTTATTAAATTATTTTACAACCCAACAATGCTTTTTTTTCTGCAGCGCATATGCATGCTTATTTGGAATTTATTGTTTTAAAAAAGAAAAATACCGTTCAAAAGAACTTTTTTTTCTTACGCTTCCTTGTTTTATTATTTTATCTCTATTTATCTTACTTCCACCTTCTCAGCTCATGATGAATATTGCCTCTCCTGTAGGAGAAATTCGAAAAATCATTGAGAATGCTTATGGTATTATCACTATTTATAAAACTGAAAAAAACAATGATATTATTTTTGGAAATAATGTTTATGATGGTCAAACAAACCTTGATCCGCTTAGTAACTCAAATCATGTCAACCGCGTCATCATTTTATCTGCACTACATGAAAACCCAGAACAAGTTTTAGTAATTGGACTTTCTATCGGTACATGGCTAAAACTCATTACGAGTTTTCCCGAGGTCAAACACATAGATGTGATAGAGATCAACCCAGGCTATTTGAAAGCTATAAAAGAATATCCTCTACAAAAAGAAGCGCTACTTGACCCTCGTGTAGACATCATTATCGCTGATGGAAGAAAATGGTTAAAACACCACCCTCAAAATCAATATGATCTTATTATTATGAATACAACTTATCATTGGCGTGCTTATACAAGCAGTCTTCTTTCTAAAAATTTTTTAAATTTACTAAAAAACCATATTCGCCCTAAAGGCATCATCGCTTATAACACCACAGGTTCACTTGAAGCATTCAAAACATCAACCACCTTATCTCCTCATGCTTATCTTTACGAAAATTTTGTTATCATCTCTGATTTTGATTGGCGCCAAAAACTTCAAGAATCCGCAGCCCCAAAAAAACTGTCTTCTTTAAAACTAGATGAAAAACCCTTGTTTCCTGAAGGAAGCAATCGTGTTATAAAATCTTTTTTAAATTCACCCATCAAATCTTCGAATGATTTTACTAATTTTGATAGCTTAGAAGTCGTTACAGATGAAAATTTAATTACCGAGTTCAAATATGGAAAAAATTTATTTTCTTTTTAAAAAAGAAAGTGTCTTATTTAATTTTCTTACGGCCGTTTTATTCGTATCTATCCTCTATCGGGCGACCTTCCTGTACGATTTTCTCAAAAGTCCTTTCATTGCTTCATGCTTACCCCTCGCCGCCTCTTGTTATATTACCCTCGGCATATTTCACGATCTTATTTTTTTATTTACATTGTTTATTTTATTTTTTTTAATGGGAGGGATGATAAAAAACACCCCCCAAAAAAGTCTATTAATTTTTAAAAAAACATTTTTTTATTCTTTTTATTTCTTGATTTCAATTTTCTATATTTTTCATAAAAAATTTTTTATTACATTCTATAAACTTCCTGATTTTTCTATTTTAGAGCAAATCCCCTACTATAATTACACACTGATAGATTATTTAAAAATGGGGGATATCGAAGATTACACGTTATTAATATTCTCAATACTCATCATTACCGCAATAAATTACTTACCAAAATCTGCCATTAAAAAACTTATTTCTCATGCCTTGCTTCCCTTAATTGGATTAGGCATCGCTTATGGAACCATTTGCTCATTTTACTTTTCAATTAACCTTGTCAAATCTAAAAAAGGTGACAATATTCTTTACGTCAACCCTATTATTTATCTCACAAAAAGTGGGTTAAGATCGCATTATTCAAAATATTTACACACTATTCAAAAACCAGACGAAACACAAATAAATTCTATTTCTTTGAATAACCCTATATTCATAGGCCCAGAAGATACGCCTCCTTTCTTATCTTTTCCAGATTCCAAAAAAAAATGGAACGTTCTTTTCATCGTTTTAGAAAGCACAGGCGCAGTTTATTTGGATACCTCAAATAATCACAAAACGCCCATGCCCTTCATAGACACATTGAAAAAGCAAGGACTCTTCCTAAATAATCATTTTTCTGCAGGAAATTGCAGCCATTTGGGTTTGTTCAGCATCTTCAGCGGACTTTATCCTGACCCCAAGAATTTACATTTCGAATTACAAAAAAACATTTTTATACCCAATCTTTCTGCATGGTTAGGTAAAGATTACACGGGTCTTTTTGTCACCGCAGGGAATTTATCGAATTTTTGCCCTTACGGATTTCTCATGAATACAGGTTCTTTAGAGATTTACGATAAAAGCTCCATTAAAAATCTCAAAAACTCAAAAGAAAAATCTTATTTTTACCTCGATGAGATCGAAACTGTAGATTTCTTTTTATCAAAACTTGAAAATACAAAATCCCCATTTTTTGCCGTATATTACAGTGGCGCAGCACACTTCCCTTACTTTGACTATGGAAAAGAATATCAACTCATCTCAACTCTAAATTCACCGATAGCAAGCTATATTAACAATCTTTATTTATTAGATTTTCAAATAAAAAAAATATTTGATTTTTTGAAAAACAAAAAACTCTTAGAAGACACTATTGTCATGATCACAGGTGATCACGGAGAAGGTTTCAACCAACACAATGAAGGTCAAAAACATGGAACAACACTTTATCAAGAACAAATCAAAGTACCCGCACTCTTTTACCAACCAGAAATTTTCAAACCCAAAACTATAAACCAAGCCACAAGCAGCATTGATATATTACCCACCATACTGGATGCACTCGCATTACCTTATGACAAACAATTATTTCAAGGAAATTCTTTATTTAGAGCGCATAAAAAAAGAAAATATATTTTTATTATAAATGAGCTTGGAGAACTTGCCTCTATTGATGAGACGGGCACTAAAATGATTATTTCCTTATCTGAAGATACATGCAAAACTTATGATCTTAAACAAGATCCTTTCGAAAAAACCCCCCTTCCCTGTAATAACAAATCACAAGAAGAAGCTATCGTCCAATTTGGCTATCATCAACCACTGATGCTTGAGAAATACAATAATTTACAAAAAGAAAAGAGATTCAAAAAAAGATACCACACAACTAACTAGTCATCCGTAAAAAACACCCCATCTTGTTTTTTGTCATTGCGAGAAAAACACGCCACTTGTTTCAAAAAGAAAAAAGATCTTTCCTGTGTTTTTCGAAGCAATCCAGAGCTGAGCTCCGCTTTGCTTTGTAGCTTTTAAAAAAGAGACTCGATCCTGGATTGCTTCAAAAAATGCGAGAACCTTCTTACTTTTTCTCAGAACTACAGAACGCATTTTTCTCGCAATGACAAAAAACCAGATGAGGCGTTTTTCACGGATGACTACCTAAACTCTTGTTTTTATAACACCCTTATTTCTAGTTTCCACTCTCTCATAAATCTGATGATCATCTATCGTTGTTTTGAATTTGTAATGACTCCAAGCTTCGTTAAATTTACCACTCTCTGAAAAAAGCGAAATAACAACCTCAAAAGGCACCTCCGGATTACGAATACCTGATTGAAGTAATATCCAATGTGGTTTGAAATAATTAATTTCTTCCGCCGTTTTTTCAAATAAATATTTTTTTAATTCTTGCTCCTTGACATCTAATTTTTTATTTTTCGTTAACCTGGTTACACCACGCACCCACCACAGCGAAGAATAATAACTCACGTATGAACTTTTCGTATATTCTTCTAATAGAGAACAATATCTAAATCTAGAAAAACATAAAACTGATTGGGCTCCCGATGTATCCGCCAAATATGAAAACATCGCAGATTTGCCATACGTTTTCTTCTCTTCTATCGTATAAATCACAGAAGCAATCACTGTCACAAGAGGAATAAAAAAAACAACAAAAAATAACAAAACAACACTGACAGTTCTAAAAAACCTCTCCACATATCGACGACAAGGGTGACTTGAAAAAAAATAAAAAACCAAAAACAAAAAATATACCTCCACCAACAGAACACTCGATGAATTTTTATGAAAAAACAAAATTATAAAATTAAAAAAGAATGCGGTAGATACTAATTTTAATGCTTGAAAAGAAATCATCGACTTGCCTTTAAGACAAAGACTCACCTGTTCTTCAAAAGGAAAACTAAGCAATAAACAAGCCATAGAAAGCAAGGGAAGTGCGTGATAAAACCAGCTTGTTTGAGTTGAAAGCAATGTTAATAACGTCCCTGAAAAAACAAGCAATAAAACTTTTTTTAAGTCTAAATGCTCGTTTTTTTTATTTTTAAAAAAAACAAAAATGAAACAAGCACTCAATGGAAATAACACCAAAGGGCTTATCAATACTTCCCACCAAGGCTCTTTTATTGCAATAAAATAAAATGTCTTAACCAAGGGCAAAATAATTATAAAATACCTTGGGAAAAATAAAATTACCGACATTAAATAAGCGATCATCATCGTTAATATACAAACCGACTCTGGTCTTATCCAAGCAAAAAAACGACCTCTTTTGAAAACAAAATAACATTCAATAAAAACAAATGAGAAAAGAAAATAAGGCTTCATAGAAAAACCAAAACCCGCCATCACTCCAATAAGCAACGCAAGGGGGGGTGAAATTTTTTTATTTTCTAATTCAAACGCGCAAGAAAAAATGTAAGGAAACACAAAAATCAAAAAAAGATGATCACGTTGCCCAAAATGGGCGCCAGGTAAAAAAAGCAAACAAAACAATAAAACAAGAGAAAAAATGTATAAGAAATTTTTTTCCTTAATTACCTTTTTTAAAATAAAAAAAGAGATAAAAAAACTCAAAGCTGAAAGAGAAAAAATATAAAACTGAAACAAACTGGATTGCTTAAAAGAAATATATTTTTCTAAAAACACAACCGGAAGATATAGAAAAAAAATCAAAGGGGGGTTTGTTTCTAAAAAACCAGGACTACCGTATGTCTTCCCTGACAACATCTCTTTAGAAAGATAAATCAGATAGCTCACGTCGCCATTCAGTATCATGGCATATTGTAAACTTGCAGCGATTAAAAATAAGAGGATAACAAAAAAAATAAAAAAACCATCACCCTTCGTTTTCAACATTTTTTAATCTCTGGTAGAAAAAAAGTTTTATAATATGACAAAGATAATCAAAACAAACTTTGATATTTAGCTTGCTCCTACCTTGTTGCCTTCCTGAAAATTCAATAGGTACTTCGATAATATTCTTACATCCGCATTTGATCATAATCTCCAAACCAATTTTCCAACCTATTGGATTTAATTTTTTTCCTCTATCAT
Organism: Gammaproteobacteria bacterium RIFCSPLOWO2_02_FULL_38_11; assembly: GCA_001801745.1. Classification (GTDB taxonomy): domain Bacteria; phylum Pseudomonadota; class Gammaproteobacteria; order HIGHO2-12-38-15; family HIGHO2-12-38-15; genus HIGHO2-12-38-15. Next base: position 5,391 of record MGYM01000062.1, on the reverse strand, counting down.
AAACTGTCTTTCGAATACCCATGAACCCACTCAGTGGATCTTTGACTTTGATGGGCAATACCATTTTAGACAAGCCTATCGCAAAATAAGAAATAATTTTATGATGTTTCCCCAAGTTTTTTAAACATCCTCCCGCCACATAGCGAGACCCTATCACCATATCTATGTCATCACGTTCTAACAATATTAGCATTTCTGGAATTTTTTCTGGCGGATGACTCAAATCAGCATCCATGACAATGAGCAGCTCATTTTTTGCAGCATCAATACCCTCGATCACAGCATGACTTAAACTTTTTGATCCAGTACGAATAATAAATTTCAAATATGAAAACTGCGCTTGCAGCTCATTCATCATGTTTTTTGTATTATCAGGACTATTATCATCAACAATGATTACTTCAAAAATACGTTTATTGAAATCAACTTCCGAAATTTTTTTCATGATTAACGGAATATTTTTTTCTTCTAAATAGGTTGGAATGATAATTGAAAAGGCCCGTTGTTCACCCATAAAAAATTCCCAACAACTCTATTGATAAAAATATTCCTTACCAGAACACTTTTTTATAAAAATTTTTTATTTTCTTGTCATTTATAATAATCGATAAAGATTTTTTGAGTGAGACAGTGATTAAGGGGAAGGCCTTCTAAAAGATTCGGACGACGAAGTCGCTGCTGGTCCAAGCATAGTATCGGTTGGATATTTTTTTTCCTCCAACCATTGCTGATATGATTTTTGCCATTGCCGATATAAATCTTGATGAGATACTATTGTAACCTTATCTGGGTGGCTCATATCTAGCCACGGAGGAAGTTCAGGGTCACAACCCATCTGTGCACCACGCACAGTTTTTAATGTCATCGACAGATCCACTTTTCTCTCCTGTACGAGACGTTCAATAAGCTTTCTGCATTGCTCAATCTGCTGGGCTGTCACTTCCAGCATATGCCATTTTATCATTTCACTTGCTTTTTCTACTAAAAATTGAAAAGGTGTTTCTTCAGTATAAGAGCGGTTGTGGAAATGAAAGGCAGGACTAGTTTCGTTAGTAAATTTAGCATTAAAATCAGCTCGTCTTTCAATAAGCTTTTCTACAACATCAAAACAATCATGTTGAATTGCAAAAATCAAATAATTTACAGCACAACCACATGAATAATTCGTATCGCTAAATACACCACTCGCCCAACGCCCAGATTCGTGAACATAATTCATTTCATTTGGTGGAATATGAGGAATAATGTGCTTGATAATAAACGCTTCTTTCTGATATTTTGCAGCGGCAACAAACAAAATTCGGGGGGTTACTTCCATAATCCCACCAAACAAAATTTGGTGGATTACTACTTCGCTAATCTCATTTAGGAATAACCCTCTTAAAAACAAAATAAAATTCACATCTCCTTCACGTAAGCATTTAACAATAAAAAGGTTATGATGAGCTGATGTTTCTTTACGCTCCGCTTCCCAAGTGCAGGCTTCCCAAAAAGACTCGGGCAATAATTCGCCTAATCGCTTTTGATATTTGTCATAATCTATATTTAAAATAAATTCGCAAATCGCTATCAGTTTGAATAACAGCTGTGGTTTCACTTTTTCTGCTGAATGAGATAAATCAGGATACTTTTCTAAGACTTTTAATAAAGTCTCTGCATCTGTTTTCTTGATATCTAATTCCATCAAATCTGGAAAGCTTTCGACTGCAGGTAAGTGTTGTGAATGATGATGGCGCTGTGTAGTGAAAAACTCAGGCCTTTTATTATTTTCTGCATCCTGCTTTGCCCCATGATCTCTTAACAATTGCGCTGACTCACGCTGATTCTCTCGTATAGCGACACACAGTGGAGTATTTTGATGAGCATCAAGCGCATTAACATTAAAACCAATTTCAATTAATAAGCGACTTAATTCGACATACCCAAATTTTACTGCTAAATGTAACAAGGTATTACCAGCAGTATCCTTTGTGTTGCTGTGATTTAGCAGTAATTCCCTAACCGAATTCCTATCATTTTTTTGTGCACGATCACAATAAGTTAGCACTTGACAAAATTGCTTATAGCTTATGCTGGGACCCGATAACAAATCACAAATTTCTTTTTGGGATAACATGATTTAATCCTCTGTTTAATATAAGTAAACGCTTGTCTTAATCATAAAATATTGTAAGAGCAAAATCAAAATGTTCTTTATTTCGCAAAAACCACAATGCGTGCAATTACACATGTTGACTCCTACGATTAAAAAACATTTTCAGATGGCCTGCTAAAATAAAAAAATACGGATTTTTATTCGCGAAGTCTATATCTATTATATATCTTCAATTTTCTTACCACTCACCACACTCTCCAGATGTAAGTCAGTCACAGAGCCCGAGCATGACTCCATGTCTTTTTCTTTTATCAATAACCATTGTTTTTCTTTCATTCTGATCAAATTAAATTTTCCCTTCAGACGCTTCCCATGCAAGGTAAATTTCAAGATTCCTCGGCGAAGCTGTTTATGGGGCTCCTCCTCCCAAGTCCATTTTCCTGTATCCCATATAATGACCTTCCCGGCACCATAATGCCCTTCTGGGATCTCTCCTTCAAAGCTTGCATAATCTAAGTCATGATCTTCAACTTGGATCGCTAATCGTTTTTCAGAAGCATCCATGCTCGGACCCTTAGGAAGCGCCCAACTTTTTAATTTCTCTCCGAGTTCTAACCTAAAATCATAATGTAAATGACTTGCCGAATGCTTTTGTACGACAAATATTGCTTCTGATTGCTTCCTCATGTTTATCCCCCTCGATATTAGGACTTACGCAAAACAAGTATTTTTGCGTTGCAACGAAGCACATAAATCGAGTTTCGGCCTGCGTTTATAAATAATAAATGAGGACGCGAGCGAGATTTATAACGATGTTGCAACTAAAAAGACGTCGTTTCGCGCAAGTCCTATAATTTAATGCACCTCCATAACAAACCCCTTTAAATAATCCATCTCAGACAAAAGTGGATGCAGTGGATGATCTTGCCCGGGATGATTCTGCATTAGAATTTGTAAGGTTTTTTTTGAACGCAAAGCCGCCTTCTGCAGCATCATCAACATTTTTTCTTTTGATAAATGCATCGAACAAGAAGCAGAAAATAAAATACCTCGAGGTTTTACTAATTTCATCGCTAAAGAATTTAAACGAAGATAAGCTTGAATTCCTTTGTCCATGTCTTTTCTTTTTTTTATAAACGCGGGGGGATCTACCATCACAACATCAAATAAATTATTTTTATTTTTCAATTCTGTTAAAGCATCAAAA
>MGYM01000062.1:0-1943 GCA_001801745.1 Gammaproteobacteria bacterium RIFCSPLOWO2_02_FULL_38_11 | reverse complement strand
GTAACTAAAAACATCCTATACACTTTTATCTAAGACATAATCGGCTAATAAGGCGCGACTGCTGCGGTGATCATAAAACCAACCCGTCTTCTGTCCTTCCAATAAAGGAACTTGAAACAAAACACCATTTTCCTCTATTTCAACAAAGGCAGGGGGTTGATTAAAAAGCGGGGCTGTGTAAGCGCTCATGTTTTCTAACTGCCGAATGGAGCTTGTATTTCTCACCAAAATAGAAAGCGGGTTTAATAATTTTATCAAAACATTTTTTATTATTTCTTTTTGAGCCTCCATGCCCGCTGTATTCAGCTGGATAACCAAGTGATCACCGAAACGATCAACAATCAAACCCGGCAGAAAATCTCCTTCACTGTAAACCAAGCGATAATAAGGTTTTTTAAAAAAACAATTTCTTAAACGCAAAGCATCGGCAAGACGTGTTTCTATTAATGCTTCATCCAAAAATTGTTGGGGATCTAAAGAAATAACACGCACTGCGATAAGAGAATGGGGATTAATGTAACCGGTAGCAATGGCTTCTAAATGATGGCCTCTGATACAAACCAATTGACCTGGCACAAAAGAAGATAGCGGCGTTTTATGATTATCAATCTCATTGCTATAAAGCCAAGGATAGCCTTGCTTCAAACGCTTGTCTGCGTGTGACCTTAATACAACTTCTGAAATCATCGTGATAAAACAGCCATCGTCAATCGCGACACAGAAATCAATTTTTGATTTTCATCAAAAACCTCAATTCCCCATACCTGGGTACTGCGTCCTAAATGGAACGGTTTCGTCATTCCTATTACAAAACCAGAAGAAACTGAACGAATATGATTTGTATTAATGTCCAATCCTACACAATAATTTGTTTTTTTATCAACAACACAATTGGCTGCGATACTCCCCAAGGTTTCTGCTAACACACAGGAGGCGCCTCCGTGCATGATACCCAGCGGTTGCCGTGTACGATGATCCACAGGCATTTTCGCTTTTAAAAAATTTTCGCCCACTTCTAAAAATTCAATACCTAAATGCTCGACGATCGTATTTTTCGAATATTCTTTTAAAGCATCAAGCGTTACCGGCACTTTCCACATTTTCTATTATCCCCTCAAATACTTTTATCGCATCCCCTTTTAACCACACTTCTTTTTCTCTTACATTAACTTCAAGTTTTCCGCCCGGGAGAAACACGTTTACTTGATTATCCAACATTTTCCATTGAGTCCCGGCTATCACCGCGGCACAAGCACCGCTCCCACACGCCAAGGTTTCGCCGACCCCCCTTTCATAAATTCTGCATTTTACCGCTTTATGATTTATAATTTCCACAAAAATAACATTTGTTTGATCTGGAAAGGCAGGATGAATTGAAATTTCTTTTCCTATTTTATTCACATCTATCAAATCAACCGCCGCGACACGCGTCACGGCATGTGGATTCCCTAAACTTAAAACAAAAAATTCAAAATCACCCTGAGAAGTTTCAATTATACCTTCAGGTATTTTTTCTGGAATAAAGGGTATTTTCATCGGAGCAAATATAGGCTCTCTCATATTCACTTCCACAAGCCCCCCTTCTCCAAACTGAATCACCATCTGCGATGTGAACGTGCCTAGACGAATTTTTTTTTCTTTTGAAAGTCCTTGGGAACGAATAAATAAACCCATACAGCGCGCACCATTCCCACACTGACCGACCTCAGACCCATCGGAGTTAAAAATACGATAATAAAAATCTTCATTTTCATCACGCGGCTGCTCTAACACTAACACTTGATCACAACCCACACCAAAATGACGATCCGCTATTTTTTTTATTTCTTCCCGCGTTAAATTAAATTTCTTGTCCAGCGCATTTAAGACAAGAAAATCATTACCAGAACCTTGCATTTTCCAAAAGGGTAATTTCATCGTTAAAATTCCAAAAATTCTTTACG
>MGYM01000061.1:26775-32904 GCA_001801745.1 Gammaproteobacteria bacterium RIFCSPLOWO2_02_FULL_38_11 | reverse complement strand
GGGTGCGGGGGTTGTTACGAAGATATTGGAGTAGAGGTTTGCCCTCACCCTACCCCTCTCCCGCAAGCGGGAGAGGGGGGTGTTATATAGGCCAGTAGCTCAATTGGGTTTAATGCGAGTTAGTGAGCATTAAACGGGCGACAGGATGTCGCCCAGGGTGCGTATCTATAAGAACGATCTAAGGCCAGGATGGCCTGGATAGAAATTAAAAATATTTAGGCCAGTAGCTCAATTGGTAGAGTAGCGGTCTCCAAAACCGCGGGTTGGGGGTTCGAGACCCTCCTGGCCTGCCATTTTAAAAAGAGATTTGAAATGAATGTAGAGAATATTCAACAAACGCAATTGAAAGAACGATTTAAATGGGCATTGATTGCAATTTTATTTCTGACAGCTGTTGTATTAAATCTTGTTTTTGTTAAAATCTCGCTCGCAATTCGATTGATAGCCTGGATTTTGTTGCTTTGTCTTGCCACCTTCATTGCATACCACACACGTGCAGGACAAACAGCCTGGCACTTTATGCAAACGGCGCAGGTAGAGCTTAAACGAGTTGTTTGGCCCACTCGAAAAGAAACAATTCAAACGACGATAGCGATTGTTATCATGGCTTGTGTTGTGGCTTTATTTTTGTGGGGAATAGACAGTGTGTTATTATGGGCGGTTAGCTTGCTCACGGGTCAAAAAGGGTAACCAGTAATGCTTGAAGAAATGGGGCAGTCATTGCCAGAACAACCTAATGCAGAGCAAGAAACTTCAGAAAAAGCTGCACATACCGCAAAACGTTGGTATGTGGTGCACGCTTATTCTGGTTTTGAAAATTTTGTAGCGAAAGCTTTAAAAGAACGTATTCAATCAAAAAAATTAGATGATAAATTCGCTGAAATTCTTGTTCCAACAGAAGATGTTGTTGAAATGCGGGCAGGGCAAAAACGTAAAAGTGAAAGAAAATTCTTTCCAGGTTATGTCTTAGTAAAAATGGAAATGAATGATATTACCTGGCATCTTGTGAGGAAAACACCGAAAGTATTGGGTTTTATCGGTGGAACAAGTGATCATCCGGCGCCTATCACAGAAAAAGAAGCCGACGCTATTTTGCAAAGAATGCAAGAAGGTGTGGATAAACCCAGGCCGAAAGTTTTATTTGAACCCGGTGAAGTGGTGAGAGTCACGGAAGGTCCTTTCACCGACTTTAATGGTGTTGTTGAAGAAGTAAATTACGAGAAAAATAAACTTCGTGTTGCTGTTTTGATTTTTGGTCGTTCTACTCCGGTAGAACTTGAATTTAGTCAGGTTACAAAAGCGTAACTAATTATTATTCGGGGAGCTAATTTTTTTTAGCGTAGGGCCTGTTGACAATTCGCTAGCTTGAGCCGAAACGCCTTGATTTGTGAGCATCGCAGCGGAGCATACATGTCAGTATGTGAGCAGCGAAGCGCAGGAAATCAAGGCGTTTCGGCCAAGATAGTAGAATTGTCAACAGGCCCAGACCCACTAGGAGGTTTCATGGCAGCACCCAATCCTAAATCTGCTGGAAAAGCAGCAGGCGGCGCCGGTAAAGGCGGCGCTGGTGGTAAAAGAATTCAAAGTCTTATCAAACTGCAAGTTAAAGCAGGTGAAGCCAATCCAAGTCCACCGGTGGGACCCGCCTTAGGTCAGCATGGTGTGAACATCATGGAGTTTTGTAAAGCCTTTAATGAAAAAACAAAAACAATTGAGAAAGGTTTGCCGATTCCTGTCGTTATTACTGTTTATTCTGATCGAAGTTTTACCTTCATTACAAAAACGCCGCCTGCTTCTGTTTTATTATTAAAATTAGTGGGAGGAAAAGGCAGTAGTACGCCCAAGACAGTGAAGGTAGGAAAAGTAAAGCGAGCGCAATTAGAAGAAATTGCAAAACTTAAAGCGCCTGATTTAACGGCTGCTTCTTTAGATGCGGCTGTGCGTACCATCGCAGGTAGTGCACGTAGCGCAGGTATTGATGTGGAGGGAGTATAAGATGGAAACAACAATGCAACCCTCAAAAAGAATGAGAGCCGCGCTTAAAAATGTAGATAGAACAAAATTATATTCTGCTGAAGAAGCTTTGAAAATTGTAAAAGACAATTCGAAAGTAAAATTTATTGAAAGTGTTGATGTCGCGGTTGTTTTAGGAATTGATATTCGAAAATCAGAACAGTCTGTGAGAGGTGCCATTGTCTTGCCTCATGGAACAGGGAAATCAGTGCGTGTTGCGGTGTTTGCGCAAGGTGCTAATGCGCAAGCGGCGAGTGCGGCGGGTGCAGATAAAGTGGGTTTTGATGATTTAGCTGAAGAAATTAAATCTGGAAAAATAGATTTCGATGTTTTGATTGCAAGTCCAGATGCGATGCGTTTGGTGGGGCAATTAGGTCAAGTCTTAGGTCCCAAAGGTTTAATGCCTAATCCCAAAATTGGTACGGTGACGCCAGATGTGGCGAACGCTGTGAAGAATGCAAAGGGTGGGCAAGTGCGATTTCGTGCTGATAAAAACGGTATCGTGCATTGTGTGATCGGTAAAGTGAATTTTGAAATAAAGCAATTAAAAGAAAACCTTTTTGTTTTATTAAATGAAATAAAAAAATTAAAACCGAATACAGCAAAAGGGGTTTATCTTAAAAAAATAGCTGTTTCAAGTACGATGGGGCCGGGTTTGGTTGTAGACCCTTCAACGATAACTGCATAATTGTTGGGATTGTATTTTTTTATAAAAAGAATTCGCGAAAAAGTAAAAAATATTTTTTACTTTTACTTTTGCGTCGAAGACCGCAGGTGAATAAGAGAGCCAGTCTGTAACTCGCAGTGCGAATTACAGATAAAGTTATTATTATTCTTAATTTTTGTTGCCTGCGCAGACAACAACGCGCTGACATTTTTTTTAAAATGCTAGCCGTTAAGGAGTAAACAGTGGCGCTTAAACTTGAACAAAAGAAGGCGATTGTAGCGGAGGTTGCTAAGGTAGCAACCACTGCCTTATCCGCTGTTGCAGTGGAATACCGTGGATTAACTGTCGTTCAAATGACGCGCTTGCGTGCGATGGCACGTGGCCAAGATGTGTATCTGAGGGTGGTACGCAATACTTTGGCACGCCGTGCCGTGGAAGGATCTTCTTTTGAGTGTATGAAAGAGGTCTTTACGGGGCCGCTTGTTTTGGCATTTTCTCGCAGTGACCCGGGTGCAGCAGCACGGATTATGCGTGATTTTTCAAAAGATAATGAGTTGCTGGTGGTAAAGGCTTTATCGGTCAGTGGGCAGCTTTTAGCGGCAAATGAAATCGATAAACTTGCAAACTTACCGACGAGAAAAGAAGCCCTGGCGATGTTGATGAACGTCATGCAGGCGCCTGTCGTCAAGTTTGTTCGTACTTTAGCAGAACCCCATGCGAAATTGGTTCGCACTTTTGGCGCGGTACGCGATCAAAAACAACAGCAAGTAAATTAATTTATTTTTATTTTCAGGAGTGACTATGTCAGTTTCTATTTCTAAAGAAGATATTTTGGAAGCTATTTCTAATATGAGTGTTATGGATGTTGTTGAACTTGTGAAATCAATGGAAGACAAATTCGGTGTTTCTGCTGCCGCTGCAGTGGCTGTTGCGGTACCGGGGGCCGTTGCTGCAAATACAGCTGCAGAAGAGAAAACTGAATTTAATGTTGTAATGACAAGCTTTGGCGAAAACAAAGTGAATGTCATTAAAGCCGTGCGCACCATCACCGGTCTTGGTTTGAAAGAAGCAAAAGATTTGGTGGAAGCTGTGCCTGCGCTTGTGAAGGAAGCTGTTTCTAAGGCAGATTCTGCAAAATTCAAGAAAGAACTTGAAGAAGCAGGTGCAACTGTTGAGATTAAATAATCTCGCAAGACTTATTTTTCAAATACAAATAAACAACCTACCCTTTTACGGGTAGGTTGTTATTTCCATTTTTGTTTGCAAGCAAGAGGAACGAGTCAATGACTTCTACTGCGAAAAAACGCGTTCGATTGAGTTTTGGTAAGCATCAGTCAGTTCAACCAGCACAAGGGGCTCGATTGCTGGATATCCAAAAAAAATCTTACGAGAGTTTCTTGCAAGCCCATGTCCTTCCTGAAAAAAGATGTGATCAAGGTTTGAATGCAGCGCTTAAATCTGTGTTTCCCATGACCGGTTTTTCAGGTCATGCAATTTTAGAATATGTTGATTATGTTTTAGGTGAACCTGTTTTTGATGTGAATGAGTGTCATTTACGTGGTTTAACCTATGCGGCACCGTTACGTCTAAAGGTGCGTTTGGTCATTTACGATAAAGAAGCGCCTTCGGAAAGCAAGGTGGTGAAAGATATCAAAGAACAAGAAGTTTATATGGGTGAATTGCCTTTAATGACAGATACAGGAACGTTTGTGATTAATGGTACCGAGCGTGTTGTTGTGTCGCAATTGCATCGTTCGCCGGGCGTTTTCTTTGAGCATGATCGAGGAAAAACGCACTCATCAGGAAAACTGCTTTATTCTGCGCGCATCATTCCTTACCGTGGTTCTTGGTTGGATTTTGAATTTGATCCAAAAGACTGTGTTTTCGTGCGTATCGACCGTCGACGTAAATTGCCGGTGACGGTGCTTTTCCGTGCTTTGGGTATGCGAACAGAAGAAGTGCTTGCGTGTTTTTATGAATTTAATAATTTTCATATCAAAGAAGAAAAATTAACTTTAGATTTGGTCCCCGATCGTTTGCGCGGTGAAATTGCCATGTTCGATATTAAAAATAAAGCGGGAGCGGTGTTGGTTGAGCAAGGTCGCCGTATTTCAATGCGTTATATTCGCCTGATTGAAAAAGCAGGTATTCATAAGCTTGAAGTACCGCACGATTATGTGATGGGGAAATCTTTGGCAAACCCTGTGATTGATCAATCAACCGGTGAAATGTTAGCAGAAGCGAACACTGAAATTACGGCTGATTTACTGAGTAAAATACAAAAAGCAGGCATCAAAACATTCCAAACAATTTATACCAATGATTTGGATTGTGGCCCTTATATTTCTGACACTTTAAAAATTGATTCAACGCGCAATGACTATGAAGCCTTAGTTGAAATTTACAGAGTGATGCGCCCTGGTGAGCCACCGACGCGTGAAGCGGCAGAAGCTTTATTTAAAAATTTATTTTTTGCATTTGAGCGTTACGATATTTCTGCGGTAGGCAGAATGAAGTTTAATCGACGTGTGGGTCGAAAAGAAATTGTGGGTTCCTCTGTGCTTTCTAAAGAAGACATCGTTGACGTGGTGCGTGTTTTAGTGAGTATACGTGATGGCAAAGGCACGGTGGACGATATTGATCATTTAGGCAATCGCCGTGTACGCAGCGTGGGTGAAATGACAGAAAATCAATTTCGCGCAGGCTTGGTGCGTGTGGAGCGTGCGGTGAAAGAGCGTTTGAGTGTTTCTGAAATTGAAACCTTGATGCCGCAAGATTTAATGAATGCTAAACCTGTAATGGCAACGATTAAAGAATTTTTTGGATCCAGTCAATTATCTCAATTTATGGATCAAAATAACCCTCTGTCTGAAGTGACGCACAAGCGTCGTGTTTCTGCTTTGGGGCCAGGAGGATTAACGCGCGAACGTGCAAGCTTTGAAGTACGCGATGTACATCCAACGCATTATGGTCGTGTTTGTCCGATTGAAACACCGGAAGGACCTAACATCGGCTTAATCAATTCTTTGGCGATTTATGCGCGCACCAATGAATATGGATTTTTAGAAACACCGTATCGAAAAGTCGTGAATGGGCATACGACAGAAGAAACTGAATATTTGTCTGCAATTGAAGAAGGTGATTTTGTCATTGCACAAGCCAATTCAAAGCAAGATGAGAAAGGACGTTTGGTAGATGATCTTGTGCCTTGTCGTTATAAAAATGAATTTACATTTATGACGGTAGATAAAATTCAATTTATCGATATTTCTCCGCGACAAATTGTTTCTGTGGCAGCAGCCTTGATTCCTTTCTTAGAGCACGATGATGCTAACCGTGCTTTGATGGGTTCAAACATGCAACGCCAAGCTGTTCCTGTTTTACGTGCTGAAAAACCTTTGATTGGCACGGGAATTGAACGTGTCGTTGCTGTTGAGTCGGGTGTGACA
>MGYM01000061.1:19182-26724 GCA_001801745.1 Gammaproteobacteria bacterium RIFCSPLOWO2_02_FULL_38_11 | reverse complement strand
GAGGCACCGTTGATTTTGTTGATGGGGCGCGTGTTGTTGTGCGGGTTAATGAAGATGAAACATCTGCAGGCGATGCGGGCGTGGATATTTATAACTTAACGAAATACACCCGTTCAAATCAAAATACCTGTATTAATCAACGTCCTTTAGTGAAGGCCGGTGATGTCATTGAAGCAGGCGCGGTGCTGGCGGATGGTCCTTCAACAGATTTAGGTGAGTTAGCCTTAGGACAAAATCTTTTAGTCGCCTTCATGCCATGGAATGGATATAACTTTGAAGATTCTATTTTAATTTCTGAGCGTGTAGTTCAGGAAGATCGTTTCACCTCTATTCATATCGAGGAATTGTCTTGTATCGCGCGTGATACAAAACTAGGTTCAGAAGAAGTGACAGCCGATATTCCGAATGTGGGTGAAGGTGCCTTATCTAAATTAGATTCCTCGGGCATTGTATACATTGGTGCTGAAGTTTCGCCTGGCGATATTCTTGTGGGTAAGGTCACGCCTAAAGGTGAAACGCAATTGACACCGGAAGAAAAATTATTGCGAGCAATCTTTGGTGAAAAAGCCTCTGACGTGAAAGATTCTTCTTTGCGTGTGCCTGCGGGTATGCAAGGAACGGTGATCGATGTGCAAGTCTTTACGCGAGAAGGTGTGAAGAAAGATGCGCGTGCTTTGGCGATCGAAGAAGCGTCGCTTGAAAAAGTGAAAAAGGATTTATATGACGAATACCGTATTCGTGAAGAAGATGTTTATCTGCGTGTTGAAAAACTTTTGCTGAATAAGATTGCTGAAAAAGGGCCAGAAAGTTTGAAATCGGGCAGTAAAATCACAGCAGAATATTTAGAGAAAATAGGTCGTGAAAAATGGTTTGATGTTTTGCTTCGTAATGACGATGTCAGTGAACAACTGGAAAAATTATCATTACGCGTTGAAGAATTAAGGGAAGAGCATAAAGAAAAACTAGAAGCCAAGCGCAAAAAATTAATGCAAGGTGATGATTTATCCCCGGGGATCTTGAAAATAGTCAAAGTATATTTGGCTGTAAAGCGACGTATTCAAGCGGGAGACAAAATGGCGGGACGTCATGGAAATAAAGGCGTTATCTCGACGATTGTATCTGTAGAAGACATGCCTTACCTTGAAGATGGAACGCCGGTAGATATCGTTTTGAATCCGCTGGGTGTGCCTTCGCGTATGAATGTGGGACAGGTTTTGGAAACCCATTTAGGTTGGGCTGCTAAAGGCTTGGGTCTAAAGATAGGTGAATTGCTTGAGCGCCAAGCGAAAGTAAAAGAAGTGCGAGACTTGCTTGTAAAGATTTATAAACATGGCTCAGAGCAGACTTGTGACTTAAATAAATTTTCTGACGAAGAAATCATGGCGCTTGCAAATAACCTCAAAGGCGGTGTGCCCATGGCAACGCCGGTATTTGATGGCATCACAGAAAAAGAAATTCGTGAAATGTTGCAACTTGCGGGATTACCCGAAAAAGGTCAAACCACTTTATATGATGGTAGGACGGGGGTGAAATTCGAAAGACCGATCACCGTGGGATACATGTATATGTTGAAGCTTAATCACTTGGTGGATGACAAGATGCATGCACGTTCAACGGGTTCTTATAGTTTGGTCACGCAACAACCGTTAGGGGGTAAAGCTCAATTTGGTGGACAGCGTTTTGGAGAAATGGAAGTTTGGGCGCTAGAAGCTTACGGTGCTGCCTACACACTTCAAGAAATGTTAACAGTGAAGTCTGATGACGTGGCAGGGCGTACGAAGATGTATAAAAACATTGTGGATGGCGATCATCGCATGGACCCGGGCATGCCAGAATCCTTTAATGTGTTGATTAAAGAGATTCGCTCTTTAGGTATTAATATTGATTTAGAAAATGATTGATTGTTCGTGCTACCAATGAACTCGTTTTGGTGGGCAATCTGAAATGAAAAACTTTTCGAAAAATGCTCATGTATTTTTGTATACACTGCGCTTTTTCTCGAAGTTTTTTATTTCACCTTACCTCACCAAAAGCGTGTTCACTTGAATTCGAATTTAGATGTTGTAAATTTTTATTGACGAGGGTATTCACTTGAAAGACTTATTGCACCTTTTAAAGCTACAAGGTAATCAATTCGAGGAATTTGATGCTATTCGTATTGGTTTGGCGCCGCCTGACATGATTCGTTCATGGTCTTATGGTGAAGTTAAAAAACCCGAGACAATTAACTATCGTACGTTTAAACCCGAACGAGATGGATTATTCTGCGCGAAAATTTTTGGTCCTATTAAAGATTATGAATGCTTATGTGGGAAATACAAACGTTTGAAACACCGCGGTGTGATTTGTGAAAAATGCGGTGTGGAAGTGGCGTTGGCGAAAGTACGACGTGAGCGCATGGGACACATTGAGCTTGCAACGCCGGTAGCACACATATGGTTTTTAAAATCTTTACCTTCACGTATTGGTTTATTGTTAGATATGACGCTCAGAGACATTGAGCGTGTTTTATATTTTGAAGCCTTTGTTGTGGTTGATCCAGGCATGACGCCTTTGGAAAAAGGGCAGTTGTTATCAGACGATGCTTATTTGGAAGCGATTGAAGAACACGGTGATGAATTTGATGCGCGCATGGGTGCTGAAGCCGTACAAAAATTATTGTTGGGAATTGATCTTGAAAAAGAAATTGCAAGATTGCGTTTGGAAATTCCAAATACGACTTCTGACACAAAATTAAAAAAATTATCGAAACGTTTAAAACTTTTAGAATCTTTGCATAACTCAGGCAATCGTCCGGAGTGGATGATCATGACAGTATTGCCTGTGCTTCCGCCGGATTTAAGACCCTTGGTCCCTTTAGATGGCGGGCGTTTTGCGACGTCTGATTTAAATGACCTGTATCGTCGTGTGATCAACCGAAATAATCGCTTAAAAAGGCTACTTGATTTGAGTGCGCCGGATATTATCGTACGCAATGAAAAACGTATGTTACAAGAAGCAGTGGATGCTTTATTAGATAATGGTCGTCGTGGACGTGCGATCACGGGCAGTAACAAACGACCTTTAAAATCTTTAGCAGATATGATCAAAGGAAAACAAGGGCGTTTTCGTCAAAATTTATTGGGGAAACGTGTCGATTATTCCGGTCGTTCTGTGATCGTGGTGGGACCGACTTTGCGCTTACATCAATGTGGGTTACCCAAGAAAATGGCCCTTGAATTATTTAAACCTTTTATTTTTAGTAAATTACAATATCGTGGTTTGGCGACCACCATCAAAGCCGCCAAGCGTATGGTGGACAGAGAAGATCCTGAAGTATGGGATGTTTTAGAAGAAGTGATTCGTGAGCATCCGGTGTTATTGAATCGTGCGCCCACCTTGCACCGTTTAGGTATTCAAGCGTTTGAACCTGTGTTAATCGAAGGTAAAGCGATCCAACTGCATCCGCTAGTATGTACAGCGTATAACGCAGACTTTGACGGTGACCAAATGGCAGTGCATGTGCCCTTAACCTTAGAAGCACAGCTTGAAGCGCGCAGTTTAATGATGTCTACCAATAATATTTTATCCCCGGCCAGTGGTGAGCCTGTGGTAGTGCCTTCACAAGATGTTGTGTTGGGTTTGTATTACCTCACGCGAGACCGAGTGAATGCCAAAGGGGAAGGCATGGTATGTGCTGATGTGAATGAAGTACACCGAGCTTATGATTTAGGTCATGTTGAACTTCAAGCGCGTATCAAAGTGAGAATCAAAGAATCCCTTTATAATGACAAAGGCGTGTTAGAAGAAAAAATTTCTTTGGTTGATACTACGGTGGGACGTGCGATCCTTTCTGAAGTTTTACCTAAAGGTTTACCGTTTGAATTAGTCAATCGTACTTTGAAGAAAAAAATTATTTCAGAAATCATCAATGTGTGTTATCGAAAATTAGGTTTAAAAGAAACGGTGTTAATCGCAGACCAGTTGATGTATACCGGATTTCATTATGCAACTTACTCTGGTATTTCTATTGGCTTGAATGATTTAATTATTCCGGAAGCAAAAGCAGAAATTATTGCTTCTGCAGAAAAAGAAGTAAAAGAAATTGAAAAACAATATGCTTCGGGGCTGGTGACGCAAGGTGAGCGTTACAGTAAAGTTGTCGACACTTGGTCGCGTACGCGAGACCTGGTGACCAAAGCCATGATGGAAAAACTCGCTGTTGAAATTGTTGTTGATAGAAAGGGTGAGTCAACGCGACAAGAATCCTTTAATTCAGTTTACATGATGGCAGACTCTGGTGCGCGGGGTTCTGTTGAGCAGATGCGACAATTAGCCGGTATGCGAGGTTTGATGGCCAAGCCAGATGGCACCATCATTGAAACACCGATCGTTGCTAACTTCCGCGAAGG
This sequence comes from Gammaproteobacteria bacterium RIFCSPLOWO2_02_FULL_38_11, assembly GCA_001801745.1. Taxonomy (GTDB): domain Bacteria; phylum Pseudomonadota; class Gammaproteobacteria; order HIGHO2-12-38-15; family HIGHO2-12-38-15; genus HIGHO2-12-38-15. The sequence continues at coordinate 22,333 of MGYM01000061.1, read as the reverse complement.
ATTAAACGTATTGCAATATTTTATTTCCACCCACGGTGCCAGAAAAGGTTTGGCAGATACTGCATTAAAGACAGCAAATTCAGGTTACCTCACACGACGTTTAGTGGATGTGGCACACGATGTTGTTGTGTTTACCAATGATTGTGGTACCAAGCGGGGTTTGATTTTAACGCCGCACATTGAAGGAGGCGACGTTGTTGAACCTTTGCGTGAGCGTGTTCTAGGACGTGTGTTAATTGAAGAAGTGTTAATGCCACATTCTAAAGATGTGTTGATTCCTGCGGGCACATTATTAGATGAAGATAAAGTTGATCTTCTAGAAAAGCACATGATAGATGAAGTTAAAGTGCGATCCCCTATTACTTGTGAAGCACGTTATGGTATTTGTGCTTTGTGTTATGGTCGTGATTTGGCGCGTGGGCATTTGGTCAATATGGGTGAAGCTGTGGGGGTTATTGCAGCGCAATCCATTGGTGAACCGGGCACACAATTAACGATGCGTACCTTCCATATTGGGGGTGCTGCATCACGTACGACAGCCATTAATAATGTTCAAGTAAAATCAAAAGGGCATGTGAAGTTACACAATATTAAATTAGTCACGCATGCGCACGGACACCGTGTTGCTGTTTCGCGCTCAGGCGAATTGACGGTGATTGATGGACAAGGTCGTGAAAGAGAGCGTTATAAAATTCCTTACGGTGCGAATATTTCTGTGAAAGAAGGGGACACGGTTGAAATTGGTGAAATCGTCGCGCAATGGGATCCACACACACATCCTATCATCACAGAAGTAGAAGGTTGCATTCAATTTCAAGATTTCATTGAAGGTGTCACCATTAACCGACAAACAGATGAAATGACAGGGTTGTCAAACATTTTGATCATTGATCAAAAACAACGAAGTGCCAGCGGGAAAGAACTGCGTCCTGTATTGAAGTTAGTAGATGAGAAAGGCAAAGATCTTTGTCTTGCTGGAACCAACTTACCTGCCAATTATTTTTTAACAACCAATGCGATTGTTTGTGTTGAAGATGGCGCGAAGGTAGGCATGGGTGATGTTATCGCGCGTATTCCGCAAGAAACATCAAAAACGGGGGATATCACAGGGGGTTTACCGCGAGTAGCTGATTTATTTGAAGCGCGACGTCCTAAAGAACCGGCTATTTTGGCTGAAATTTCCGGAATTGTGAGTTTTGGTAAAGAGACAAAAGGAAAACGCCGTTTAGTTATTACATCGGCTGATGGTATGGCGCATGAAGAAATGATTCCCAAGTGGCGTCATGTGAATGTATTTGAAGGTGAGCATGTGGCACGGGGTGAAACGATTGCTGACGGTGCCTTGAACCCGCATGATATTTTGCGACTATTGGGCGTGGACGCATTGGCCAATCACATTGTTAATGAAGTACAAGATGTATATCGATTACAAGGTGTAAAAATCAATGATAAACACATTGAAGTGATTGTCAGACAAATGTTACGTAAAGTGATGATCCTGAACTCAGGTGAAACTGCATTTTTGCATGGTGAGCAAGTGGATGAAATTGCTTTCCGTGATGAAAATCAGCGAGTGATTGCTGAAAATAAAAAACCTGCGACAGCGGAGAATGTATTACTGGGTATTACAAAAGCTTCTTTGTCGACAGACTCTTTTATTTCTGCGGCTTCATTCCAAGAAACAACGCGTGTATTAACGGAAGCGGCTGTTTCTGGTAAACGGGATGAATTAAAAGGTTTAAAAGAAAATGTCATGGTAGGTCGATTAATTCCTGCCGGGACAGGTTTGGCCTATCATATGCGACGACGTCAAAAACAGATGGGTAATATTGAGAAAGTGGTGGTGCCACAACAAATTACTGTTTCTGATGTTGAGCAAGCACTCAGTGAAGCATTACAAGAACAAGAAGTGAGGCAAGAGGCAGGAAATAGCGAATAAAAACAGAATTCGATACCCAGGGTTACGTTGTGCTTCGCACAACTCACCCTTATATCTAGAAAATCATGATATAAAAGAATTCTTATTGACGTTGTACGCTGTCAGGTCTTCGACCTGATAAATTCGTCATGAATAAATTCTCGGGGGTTTTTATCAGGCCGAAGGCCTGACAACAACGTCAAGCCCCACCTTAGGTTCACGTAGTGAACCGTAAGGTGGGGTATGTGAATAGTCCACGTTTTCAGCGCTGTAAGCGCGAAAGAAAATAATAGGTAGCCTATAATTCGTGTAATAATGAAATAAAGCAAAATGAGACGTTTTTCCCACGGACGACTGTAATACCCCTTACCTCTCGAAGATGCGAACCTACGCTTCGGGCTTGCATTCATCTTGCGATGATCTTCATTCGCAAAAATCCTCATGTGTAGTCGTACACGTGGCGGTTTTTGCTCAATCAGATCATCGCAATCTGAACGCGATCCCTGGGCGTAACTTCGCATCTTCAAGAGGTAAGGGGTATAGCAAAAAAACTTTTGTCGAGAGAACCATCATCATGTTAGAAACCGCATCGTCATCTACATCTTTGCCTCCTTCATCATCAGAAGAAAAATCCGCTTTTAATGGATTCACAAAATTATTTTTTTCGGTGCCAGAAGAAAAAAAAGAAGATTCAATGCTTGTTAAAATAACTGTTTTCCCTAGGGTAGGAGAAGATTTTGAAAAATTTTTAAAAAGTGAAAGAGGGGGGCATTTTAAAAGAGAAATCGAAGATGGATTAAAAAAATTAAAAGATAAATATACCTTCAAGTCTCAGCTGGGTGATTTACTTGATGGAGAGATTTTATTTGAAAAACTTTTGAAGAAGAAAACTCTTGATCAGTCTTCTTTAGATTACATTAATGCTTTTTCTAGGATTGTTGAATTAATACAACAAGAAAAATTGCTTCCAATGGAGATGATACAAAAATCATTGAAAGATTTTTTTGATTCCGAGTTAGATGAATCCAAAATAAAGAATATTTTTATTGGATTAACAAAAACTGCTGTTGAAAAATATGTTGAAATTCTAAAATCCTGGGCAACACAGCATGGAATCTCTCTTCCTTCTAGAGAAGTGTTTAATGTTTTTAATTGCTATTTTTCAGCGAATATTATTCGAGATGAAAGGCGGGGTTTGTTATTTGAAGGTGTTCGCTTATTAGAAAAAATTTG
>MGYM01000061.1:0-19168 GCA_001801745.1 Gammaproteobacteria bacterium RIFCSPLOWO2_02_FULL_38_11 | reverse complement strand
AGGATAAAATTAAAGAATCGAAATATTGGGCTATTTCAGGTTTGTTGTCAGATTTGGGAGTTTGCGAGCCGGGTGTATTGACACACTTGGAAGATACTTATCGACAATTAATAGCAGGCCCTGAGTTTTTTCTGATGAATATTCGAAAAGACTTAGCCCAAGATATCGGGGGTAGGATTTTGCAAGAGCGTTTTCCAGGAAGAGATAGGGGGATGGATATTCACGTATTAAATACGCTTTTTGGTTTAAGTCAATCAGAATTGGGAGTAACGAATGTAGAAGATCATTATGCCTCAAATGATTATAGCGTCAAACATGCGTTAGAGATACAGGATGAATTTGTTTCAACATTTAAAGCAAAATGCAGACCTGAATATATTTTAGAAAAAATATTAAAAAATGTAGGGAAAGATATTCAAAAAAAAATGGAATTATTAAATTCTGAAGAAATATCAGAAGAACAAGATAAGAGTGCGATTGTTTTACAGCTTTATTCTTCTTTTGAAGATTATGGCAAAGACGAGAATTTTAATTTTAGACGTTTTTTGTTTGATCAAGCTGTTCTAGAACAATCGGAATATAAAAAATATGTTTTATCTGTTGATGCGAATGATATTTTAGTAGAAAGTTTCATTCGTCGTTTAATCCAATCGGGACATTTAGTAAAACGAGATTTTGCTTTTGAGAGAGCGTATTTTCGTTTTATGGAGATATTGGATAGTCAGCTCGGATTAACACAAGAACAAATAAACGAATTATTTACGAAAAGAGAATATGAGCGTATCGGCATGCAAGTTGCGGCTATGCAAGATGCGACTATCACACAAAAGTATCTTAAGTTATTACAACAAGGCGTTGAAAATAAACAAGTGCCGCCTGAAAAAATCGCTGTGTTTTTGATGGAACAAGATGAAGAAGGTGGCTCTTTAGGGATGGCTGTTGCTCGTTATCAAGATGCTGCTAGTACGCAGCAGTATTTTAACTTGTTACAGAAATGGTGCGAGGATGGATTATTAAAATCTGATGAGGTAGTTAGGCTTTTAACCCAGAAAAACCAAAGAGGTCTCTCTCTAGGAATGTTTGTGGTGCGCAATCAAGATGCGACTATCACACAAAAGTACCTTAAGTTATTACAACAAGGCATTGAAAATAAACAAGTGCCGCCTGAAAAGATCGCTGTGTTGTTGGTGGAGAAAGATGAAGAGGGTAACTCTTTAGGGATGGCTGTTGCTCGTTATCAAGATGCTGCTAGTACGCAGCAGTATTTTAATTTATTACAGAAATGCTGCGACGATGGATTATTAAAATCTGATGAGGTAGTTAAGATTTTAACCCAGAAAAATAAAAGAGGTCGCTCTCTAGGAATAATTGTGGCACGTAATCAAGATGCTTTAAGCATGCAACAGTATTTTAATTTTTTACAGAAATGTATGGGAGAGGGGTTATTAAAATCGGATGAAGTATTTGGGTTTTTAACCGAGCAAGGTGGAGAAGGTTGGTCTTTAGGAATGTTTGTGGCTAGACATCAAGATGCTTTAATCACGCAGCAGTATTTCAAATTATTATCCTGGTGTGTTGATCATGGATTGTCGAGTCGTGAGCAACTATTGCTATGTTTAATATCAAAAAATAATTTTACTTGGCATCTCGGGATGTATTTAGCTTTTTATCAAGATGCTCTAAGCACGCAACAGTATTTTAATTTATTGCAGTGTTGTCTTGAAAAAGAGTTATTAAAGCCTGATGAGGCAGTGAGGTTTTTAGGGCAGCAAAATGATCAAGGTTGGTCTTTAGGAATGCTTGTGGCGCGTTATCAAGATGCGACTACTGTACAAAACTATTTTGATTTTTTAGAGAAAATTATAAGGACGGATCTTTCTTTTATGAATAATGTTTTATTTTTATTGTGTCTTCACAGTCATGATGATCAGACGATGGAAAGATTGATGGGTTCTGCTATTTTTGACAAGATTCGTCATTTAAGAGAAATCGCCAAAGAAAAAGATAGAATCCAAAAAGAAGAGGGGCTTTCTCCTAGTCAGGCTCAGCTGTGGATTAGGTACGAACAAAAATTCAAGACTCATTTTTTAAATAATGACGCGTTGACACAAGAGAAGATGTTAGAAATAGCGCGTTTACCAGACAGTGAAGTTGAAAATTTTTATTCTAAAACAAAAATTTTGCAAGGGAAGTTAAAAGTTGATGTTTTATCTGAAGCTTTTTTAAAGAAAGTGAATTCAACAACGCAGAGAGTATCGTCGGAGGAAGGTAGGGGCCTATTAAAACTCAAATTTGCCAATCAGATGATTGCTTTTGTAGAGCAAGAAAGTCAGTGTGATTTTTCTTGTCTTGAAAAAGCAGCCCTTTATACTTATGCGGCGCATTCAAAAATGGCAACACTCGGTGCGGTTGTTTCTAAAACCCGGGCTTCTCAGCTTTTAGAAAAAATGGCGGAAGGGGAACGTAAAACCAGTGAAGAGATGAGGGTGAATGCCTATTTTCAACGGCCTCATTAGTCGTTCGTGGAAAACGCCATTTTTATTTTATTTTTTTTCTTCCCAAATTTCATTTTGACCAAGCCAGCCTTGGATCGCATAGAACGGAATAGCTTCAACCGAATTGAAATTTTCTTCATTTGATTCTGAAATCTTTAATCCTAAAGGTGAATGTGGGTGAGATTGAAGAAAGAGCTGCAGGCTTTTCATGCGGCCACTATGACCTGATTTAACTTCCACAGGAATAATTTTTCTATTTTTAAGAAATAAAAAATCTATTTCGGCATTACTTTGTTTTTCTTCCCGATGCCAATAAAAAAGTTCGGGCGGAGTTTGTTGCATGGTGTAAGCAATATATTCTTGCTGTACAAATTGTTCTGCAATATTACCGCTATGTTTAACGGTAAGCGGTTGGAATAACCAATCTTTCATTGTCACATTTAATAAACGTTGCAAAAGACCTGTATCACATAAATAGACTTTGAAACGTTTGTCTTCTTTTCCTGAAGATAAGGGTAAACCCTGGGCGCTTGTGTGGTAGGCACGATAGATAATCCCAGCCAATTCTAATAGCGCCAGTGCCTCTTTCAAGTCTTTTGCGCGTATATCTGGATCCACCGTTACATATTTAAATTTTTGCCCTAGTTGTTGTCCTGCGTTTGAAAACATACGTTCTAGATAAGGGATTTGGTGATCTTTCGCGTAGCGATTAAAGTCTTGGCGATAAGAAAGTAAGATTTCTGATTGAACTTCTTCGCATAAGTTGTAATTACTTTGTGATATCCAAGCATCTAAAACAGCAGGCATGCCACCCAACCAACAGTATCGTTTTACTTCTTCAAGCAGTATTTCATGTAAGGGTGCGTTGAGTTTTAATTTGTTTTGCGCTTCTTGATAGAGTTTTTCACGGTTGACTGCGAAACAATATTCTTTAAAAGACAAAGGATATAAATACAGAAATTGCACTCGACCAACCGGCATACCGATATGTTTCAATTTAAAATCGATAAGAGAACCTGCAGCAATCACATGCAGGGATTGCATTTCTTCTTTGAAGTAGCGCAATGCTGTGATAGCTTGCTCGCACTCTTGAATTTCATCAAAAAACAACAAGGTTTTGCCCGGGATAATGGGTTTATTCGCATAAGCTGAGATTTTTTGAGTGAGATGGATGGGTTCGAGGGAGTCGTTGAAAAATTGTTTTACCAATTTATCTTTTTCAAAATTGATCTCGATACAGTATTCAAATTCTTCGCCGAATTGTTTGATGAGATAAGTCTTCCCAACTTGTCTTGCGCCTCGAACGAGTAAGGGTTTTCGTAAAGGATGGGTTTTCCATTTTCTTAGTGAAGTTAAGGCTGTTCTGGGGATGTTTGACATTTATATAGGGTTGGTTGGCGTTAATATTGATATTTTAAGGCCTTTATTTGTCATTGTCAATGACATTTTATTGGGTTAATTTGACATTGTTGATGATAATTTAATGGGTTAATTTGTCATTTTCTGCGAGAAATAAAATAATTTATTTAGAAGCATTGCTTCATTTTTCCTTAATAAATAGCCAGCGGACTTGAAGTATTCATGTATTTAACAGTAATGCTTTCTTTTTTTAAGAGAGCTTCGTTATACTCGTCACAGTGATAAATCTTAAATACGTATTAGCCTCGAGAGACCTCAGATGCAATTTGCATTAACCTTTGATGATGTTTCCTTAATTCCTGCTTTTAGTCAGGTCTTGCCAAGAGAAGTGGATGTTAAAACCCATCTTACGTCGCAGATTATTTTAAATATCCCCCTGGTTTCAGCAGCGATGGATACGGTTACCGACGCTTCGCTTGCGATTGCCTTAGCGCAAGAAGGAGGGATGGGTATCTTACATAAAAACATGTCGATTACAGATCAAGCTTGGCAAGTCAAAAAAGTAAAAAAATATGAAAGTGGCATTGTGTTGTCACCGATCACGGTATCACCGGATACGACGGTTAAAACATTATTGGAAATAACGCAGCAACATAATATTTCAGGTGTCCCTGTGACAGACGGTGATGATCTTATGGGGATAGTGACAAGTCGTGACGTGCGTTTTGAAACGAATTTAGATCGTCCTGTGTCGCAAATCATGACATCAAAACCTAAATTAGTGACAGTGACAGAAAGCGCCACGCGAGAAGAAGTGATGCATTTACTGCATCAACATCGTATTGAAAAAATATTAATTGTCGATAAACAATTTAAATTAAAGGGTTTGATTACAGTAAAAGATATTTTAAAAGCGAGAAGCAAACCGCAAGCCACAAAAGATGAAGAAGGGCATTTGCGCGTGGGTGCGGCGGTGGGTACGGGTGAAGACACAGAAGAACGTGTCCATGCGCTTGTGGAAGCCGGTGTGGATTTGGTGGTGGTAGATACGGCACATGGTCATTCTAAACGTGTTTTGGATAAGCTTAAGTGGATTAAAAAACAATTTCCTGAATTACAATTAATTGGCGGCAATATTGCGACGGCAGACGGTGCATTGGCATTAGCGCAAGCTGGTGTTGATGGTGTGAAGGTAGGGATTGGTCCTGGGTCGATTTGTACCACGCGCGTGGTGACGGGTGTGGGTGTGCCCCAAATCACGGCGATCATGAATGTTGCCAGTGTGTTAGCTTCCAAAAAAATTTCTATTATTGCTGACGGAGGCATACGTTTCTCGGGGGATATTTGTAAGGCCTTGGTGGCGGGGGCACACGCGGTGATGATAGGGGGTTTATTTGCAGGGACAGAAGAAGCGCCCGGTGAGACAGTGCTTTATCAAGGACGAAGTTATAAAACATATCGAGGTATGGGATCGTTAGGGGCTATGGGGCAAACGCAAGGCTCTAAAGATCGTTATTTTCAAGATCAAGAAGGCAGTTTAGAAAAACTGGTCCCGGAAGGTATTGAGGGGCGGGTGCCTTACAAAGGAAAATTATCAGCAGTGGTGCATCAATTGGTGGGAGGCTTGCGCTCAGGTATGGGTTACACAGGATGTAAAACCCTCGATGAATTACGTAAAAATGCCAAGTTTGTTCAGGTCACGCAAGCGGGTGTGCGTGAAAGTCATGTGCATGATGTGAGTATCACAAAAGCGTCGCCGAATTATCAAGGCGAGCATCATGATGAAATGTAGTCGTTCGTGAAAAACGTCCTTTTTGCTTTATTTCTTTTCTGCTTCTTCACGTGAGACTATGTAATGGTTAACGCATCATTTTTGAAGCCTCATTCTCCCATTCTTATTCTTGATTTTGGATCGCAATATTCCCAATTGATTGCGCGACGCATTCGTGACTTGGGTGTTTACAGTGAAATTCACTCTTACATGCTGACAGAAAAAGAATTACGAGACATTGCGCCCTGCGGCATTATTCTTTCAGGTGGTCCTGACTCAATCAATCAACAACATGCCCCTAAAATACCGAAAGCCGTTTTTGCTTATGGCGTCCCGATCTTGGGTATTTGTTATGGCATGCAAGCGATAGCGATGCAGCTGGGTGGGCAGGTGCAAGCGGGCAAACACGCTGAGTTTGGTTTTTCAAAATTACAAATTGTTGATTTACCTCAAGCATTAAAACCTCATTCTCTTTTTTCGTGTGAAAAAACAGTAGATGTTTGGATGAGCCACGGCGACCATGTCAGTGCTTTGCCACCGGGATTTTATGTGGAAGCAAGGTCAGGCAAAGAAATTGCAGCGATCATGGATCCAAAGCGGCGTTATTATGGTTTGCAATTTCACCCTGAAGTCACTCACACACCGCAAGGTCAATTATTTTTAAAACGTTTTGTATTTGATATTTGTCATTGTTCTTCAAATTGGCAACCCAAAGAAATTATTTCTGAATTGATTCAAGATATTCGTCAAAAAATAAAAAATGAAAAAATCATTCTAGCTTTTTCTGGTGGTGTGGATTCTGCTGTGGTGGCCACCTTATTACATCAAGCAGTGGGTGAACAGTTGCAGTGTATTTTTGTCGACACCGGCTTGCTTCGAAAAAATGAAACCCAAGAAATTAAGTCGATATTTTTAGAAAAATATCATTTTAAATTAAGCATCGTAGATGCAAAGAAAGATTTTTTAAATGTTTTAAAAGGCGTGTTTGATCCTGAAGAAAAAAGAAAACGTGTGGGAGAAATGTTTATTCGTATTTTTGAAGAAGAAGCAAAAAAATATGGAGAATGTCGATGGTTAGCGCAAGGCACGATTTATTCTGACGTCATTGAGTCTTCGGCGGCATCATATGGCGCGCAGATCATTAAATCGCATCACAACGTCGGTGGATTGCCTTCTCGCATGAATTTAAAATTGCTTGAGCCTTTGCGTTATTTATTTAAAGATGAGGTAAGAAAATTAGGATTACTGTTAGGCTTGCCAAAGTCTTGGGTTTACCGTCATCCTTTTCCGGGGGCGGGTTTGGCGATACGTGTGTTAGGCGAAGTGACGGAAAATGTTTTAGAAAAATTACGCATTGCGGATGCTATTTTTATTGAAGAATTGAAAAAAAATAATTTTTATGAAAAAGTCAGTCAAGCGTTTGCGGTATTTATCCCTGTCAATTCAGTGGGTGTGATAGGAGATGCACGTCAGTACGCCCCGATCATTGGATTGCGTTCGGTAAAAACAGAAGACTTTATGACGGCGTCTTGGAGTGATTTACCCTATGAGATGCTCGCAACAATTTCTCGACGGATCGTGAATGAAGTGACGGGTGTTTCACGTGTGGTGTATGACATCACAGGCAAGCCGCCCGCGACGATCGAGTGGGAGTAGTGCCTTCCAGGGTTGTATTCTCCAGCAGAGTCTGCATAGGAGTTCTTCCGCAACACATCTTTAATTTTTTCAAGTATTTTGTCAGATCAAGTCGAAACTAATTCAAATTTATAAGAAACTCAGGAATTAAATCTTTTCCCATCTCGCTCCAACCCCAAAACCTTTTACCTTGATTTTTCCTTGATCTCGCAACTCGCGTAATACGAGGCGAATCATATCGCGACCTACGCCAGGACAATCTCTTTCAAGTTCTCTAATTGAAAAAGGTTTCGTTGATCTATTTACTGCAGAAATTACTTGATCCGTCTTCGAACCTTTTCCTTTTTTAATTACTCCTACTCGTTGTTCAAACTCTCGATAAGCAGCGAGTAATGTTCCCCAAAAATAATTTAACCAAGGGAAAACATCATGCTTTGATTCGTGCCAATGTATAGAACTTTTTTCTAATGCCTCATAATATGTTTCTTTTGTCTGTTCGTAGACACGTTCAAGGCTGATATATCGACCCACCTCAATATCCATTTGATAAAGCAGCATCATTAGGGTTAATAATCTCGCTGTTCTTCCATTACCGTCGGCAAAAGGATGTATGCATAAAAAGTCTAAAATCACTAATGGCGCAAAAATTAACGGCTCAGCTTGATGCGCCTGATTTGCAAGTTTGTAGTTACCTAACAAATCATCCATTGCTTGAGGTGTTGATACTGCAGGGACGGGAGAAAATCTAATTCGATGAATTTTTCCTTCAGAGTTTTTTTCTACAATTTGATTATCCTGCATCTTCCAATGGCCACCTCTGCCAGAAGAATAGTGGTATAACATTTGATGCAGCTGCAGGATCACATTCTTCGAAAAAGGCATATCTTTTCCGCTTTCGTGAATTAATGACAGCGCGTCACGATATCCTGCAATCTCTTGTTCAGAACGATTTTTAGGTTGGGTAAAATGCAAAACCAGTTGTTCCACACGAAGATGTGGAGCCAAAATCCCCTCTATCCGGTTTGAAGATTCAGTAGATTCAATAGCAGAAACCTGTCGCAATGCTTCTAATACTTGAGGGGTTTGATGTGTATATAACGCTTGCTTGCCGCGATATTCCCCTATGGTCTTCAATGTAGAAAGTTCAACTTTACTAAAACGCAAATTTTCCAAAAAATCAGGCTCAAGAGATGGCATATTTTATCCTTCGGCTGCTTGTAAAAAAGCATTTTAGCAAAGAAATGGGGTAATATAAACATCAAATTACCCCATTTATACCTCTATTACCTCTTTTATTACCTCTTGATTTTGTCTCAGTGATAAGCAGAGAAGATGATTATTGGCTATATTGTTTTTTTTAATCAATTTAGGGTCTTCTTAAAAAATGAAAATTGCGATGGGTGTTGAGTATGATGGCAGTGCTTATTATGGTTTTCAATTTCAAGAAAATCTACCTACGGTACAGCAAGCCTTGGAATCCGCATTGTCTCGTGTTGCAAACCACTCTATCCGTGTGATTTGTGCAGGACGAACGGATACGGGTGTGCATGCTGTTGAGCAGGTAATTCACTTTGAGTCGAATGCACAGCGATCTACTCGTGCGTGGTTATTGGGTGCGAATACAAATTTGCCCCGTGATATTAGCATTCGCTGGGTTTGCGAAATGCCTTCTGATTTTCATGCCAGATTCAGTGCGATTTCAAGAAGTTATTATTATCTTATTTATAATAACGAAGTGCGTTCAGCGCTTTTACGCAATAAAGCCTATTGGTATTGTCGCCCATTAAATACAGAGTTTATGCAAAAAGCAGCCCATTATTTATTTGGGACACATGATTTTACATCGTTTCGTTCTTCTGGGTGCCAAGCAAAAAAAACGGTACGAACGATAACAGACTTAAGTGTATTTCGAAAAAATGAGTTTGTGATATGCCATATTCAGTCAGATGGCTTTTTGCATCACATGGTGAGAAATATTGTAGGAACATTGTTGCCTGTGGGGGAAGGGCTACAACCAGCGGAGGGGGTGAAAGAAATATTGGATGGGTGTGATCGTCGAAAGGCAGGTGTCATGGTGCCTGCACACGGACTTTATCTCAATAAAATTAATTATCCCGAGCATTTTTGTTTTGGGAAAAGACGAGACTTCTTTCTGACTTGCTTTGAGAAAGCTTAAATACACCCTTTCTTCTTTTTAAACAGAAGATGCGATTTATGCACTTACAGCGCTTGTGATTTGTGAGAAATTTGATACCCAAGGTTACGTTGTGCTTCGCACAACTCACCCTGGGAGTGTAGCCTGTAATGAAGCGAAGCGAAATTACAGGATGATAATATTCCTGGATCTTCGCGCCTATCGGCGCTTGATCCAGGCTATTTTTAAAAGCGAATTACAGGAAATAAAATTTTTAGTTATCAGGCCGAAGGCCTGAAAACAACGTCAAGCCCCGCCTTAGGTTCACTGCGTTCCCCGTAAGGCGGGGTGTATTAACGCATACGTTTTAGCGCTGTAAGCGCGAAACTCGCATCTTCATAGGTAAGCGGTATATAACCCCACCAAGCTATTGGAATAAACTCCGAATAAGTGCTACTATTTCGGAACAAGCTCCGAATTGGTTATAACTTTATGGAATTTCATCGACTACTTAAAATGGACTTGCCTAAGCGCCAATCCGCCTTTTTATGGGGAGCACGCAAAACGGGCAAATCAACGTATCTTAAACAAAATTTTCCGGACGCTATTTATTATGATCTTCTGCAAATGGATACCTTTAGCCGCTTCCTAAAGCAGCCACATTTATTACGCGAAGAGTTGCTCGCTAATATTGATCAAGTCACAAAACATCCTGTTATCATCGATGAAATCCAAAAAATTCCAGATTTACTCAACGAAGTTCATCATTTAATTGAAGCCAAAAAAATTCAATTTGTTTTGTGTGGTTCAAGCGCAAGAAAATTAAAACGTCTAGGCACCAATATGTTGGGAGGACGAGCCTGGCGTTATACATTTTATCCATTGGTTTTTCCAGAAATCCCTAATTTTAATTTATTAAAAGCCCTGAACCATGGTTTGATTCCTGATCATTATCAAGATATTCATTATCGAAAATCTATCAAAGCTTATCTCTTTAATTATTTAAAAGAAGAGATTCAAGCAGAGGCTTTGGTACGTAATTTAGCTGCCTTTTCACGCTTCCTGGATGTTCAAGCATATGGTCATGGTCAATTAACCAATTTTAATAATATTTCTCGTGATTGTGGCGTGGATAGCAAAACTGTAAAAGAATATTTTCAAATTCTAGTAGACACCCTATTAGGTTATTTTATTTATCCTTTTCATGGCAAAAAATCCAGAGATGAAATTATTTCGATACCTAAATTTTATTTATTTGATGTGGGTGTTTCACAAGCCTTAACTAAGCTACGTATCGCAGAGCTACGCGGAGCAGTGGCAGGCGCCGCATTTGAACATTACATCTTGATGGAATTAATCGCCTATCGAGGCTTAAATGATCTCGATTTCCCGATTTATTTTTGGCGTTCTAAGTCAGGCTTAGAAGTAGACTTTGTGCTAGGTGAAGGAGAAATAGCAATTGAAGTAAAAATTAGCACTACAGTACACAAATCAGAAATTTCTGGTTTGTTGGCATTTCAAGAAACTTATCAACCCAAGAAGGCGCTTGTTATTAGCCAAGATGTCCGCCCACGCCAACTCTCCGTTAAGGACAAAGATATTTTAATTTTGCCCTGGAAAGAGTTTTTAACTCAGCTTTGGAAGGGGAAAATTATTTAATTTTCAGCAACCAGTGTGATATTGAATTCAAGTGAACGGAGTCGCTTACCCGCTTGGCGTTTTTGACGTGTTAAAAAACATCCGCTTTGTTTTGAAAAAAGAAGAGATTTCTTCAAAGAATTTTTGGATGTATGATGATATTTTTCGTGTTTCTTAAATTTTTAGGAGTATGCCGATGTTATTACAACATTTTCAAGCTTCCCTCGATGCGTTTAATCATTGGAAAAAAACAAATTCAATATCAAAACAATTTGATCAAGCCTTCCGGGAAAAACTTTAAGTGCTAGATGATGCGCTTACTAAAGCGAATCAGGATATTGAGAATACGAAGCGTCAGAAAACGGCTGATGTTCATGTGCCTGCTGTGCTGGGGAAAATTGCGAGTGTTTATGATGCCTTACTGAGAAACATCGTCAAACATAAAGACTTAATTAATGACAGAGTACGCCAACAATTTGAAGAGGAGCGATTGACTGACGAAGAGGCGCTCAGTGTCAGTTCGCTTTATCTAACTCAAGATTATAAAACACGTCGTTCTATGTCTTTTGAAATGTGCTCTTTTAGGGAAAGTGTTTTTATTGGTGGGGTGGCGGTTTTTAATCTATTGGTTGGTATCTCATTCCTTCTTTTCGGTCTTTTGCCGGTGCTAGATGGTTGGGCTGCGAATATTTCAATAGGTATTGGTTCAGGTTATTTTCTTCTGGTAATCATCTATCTAACAGTCCAGTTGAAGTCCTCTTGTCATATCAAGAAAACAAAAGAGGTAACCGCTACCTATGATCATACTGACGAGCTTAGGCCGCTTGATGAAGCTTGTAGGGCCTTAGTTCAGCTACTGAACGCAATAAAAAGCGAGCCTCATCCAAGTGGCTCGCTTCATCGTTTAGCGGTTATGTGTGAAGAAGGAGGAGGTTTCGAACTACCTGATCCGCTTTTGCAGCCTGAGTTGTTATATGCGGGGCCAGCGTTTCTTTCAGAGGACGAACTACACAATATACCGCTTATTCCTCCGCCCCCTTGTCCTGCTCCTTCGAGCAGATAAGATAAAAGTTTCTTGAACTCAAGTATTTTCAAAAGAAAACGTGATCACGTCTTTTAAAGATTTTTTCTTTAATGCAATCATGATTAATCTGTCAATGCCTAATGCAATGCCGGCACAATCCGGTAGAGAAGATAAACTTTCTAAAAAATAATTATCGATAAGAGGTAAAGGATAGTTTTTTGCTTGACGTATCTTAAGATCATTTTCAAAACGTTTTCGCTGTTCTTCTGCATTATTTAATTCATGAAACCCATTCGCCAATTCGATGCCTTGTATATACACCTCAAAACGAGATGCAATACCTTCTTTGATGCGCGCTAATGCCGCTTGCGATGCAGGAAAATCATAAACAAAGACGGGGGAGGCCAAGCCTAGCTGAGGTTCAACAAAGGTGGCCAGCAAATATTGTAAAAAAGTATCTTTATCAAAAGAGGCGATAAGCGCTTCTTCTAAATCTAATTTTTTCGTTTTTTCTTTTAATTCTTTTAATGAAATTTCATGAGGGTTAAAATCAAAATGATTTTCAAATAAAGACCGATAAGAAATGTAATGTGCCGGTTTGCAATCTAAAATAGTTTGCAAAAAAGCATCGACTTCTTTCATCAAGTCATGATGATCAAAGCCCACGCGATACCATTCCAGCATCGTGAACTCAAGGTTGTGTAATCTACCTGACTCTCCATTACGATAAGCTTTACAAATCTGATAAATAGAACCTGATCCTGCCGCAAGTAGGCGCTTCATTGCAAACTCAGGGGAAGTCTGTAAATACAAAGTCGTTGAATGCTTTGTGTTAGGCAGTGAAAAATCTGTTGTGAAATAATGAAGATAAGGATCAGTGCCCATCGCACGACTCAATTGCGGCGTTTCAACTTCTAAAATTTTTCTTTCTTCAAAAAAATGACGTATTTTTTTAAAAAATGCAGCACGTAATTGTAATGTGTGGATTGAAGCGATGGGCTTCCAATCTGACATTATTCTTTTGCACGTGAAACATAAGTTCCCGTGCGTGTGTCGACTTTAATAAGCTCGCCGGGTTGTACGAAGAGCGGAACACGTACCGTGGCGCCGGTTTCAAGTTTTGCAGGTTTACCGCCACCGCCGGACGTATCACCGCGTACGCCGGGATCAGTTTCTACGATGGTTAAATTAATAAAATTGGGTGGGATAACAGAAAGTGGCACACCATTCCATAATGTCATGATGCAAATGGCTTGTTCTTTCAGCCATTGTTTTGCGTCAGCAACAATGATTTCATCCACGTCGTATTGTTCAAATGTTTCAGGTGACATGAAATGCCAACGCGCACCATCAAAATAAAGATATTGCATGTCAGCATCGACAACATCAGCGCCTTCTAAAGTTTCCCCTGATTTAAACGTGCGTTCAATCACGCGCCCATTTTTTAAATTACGTAATTTAACGCGGTTAAAGGCTTGGCCTTTGCCGGGTTTTACAAATTCGTTTTCTAAAATATTGTGAGGGTCATTGTCTAGCATGACCTTTAAACCACTTTTGAATTCATTGGTAGAGTAAACAGACATAAAATAACATTCTCTCTCATTATGATTTTTTGTAACTGTTCACGGTATCACCCAAGCATGTTCACTTGAATTCGCATTAGGTCGTGAATAGTTACGGTTTTTTTGCGAGGCGACTATGCCTGAAGCTGTAAGCAAAGTAAATGAAAAATCCGAAAAGAATCCACACAAAATAGCGTTCCCAGGTGAGTTTGGGTAAATGTATCATGAGATAAATACAAAAAAGAGTCCCCAATAAAGGGGTGATGGGATAAAAAGGAACTTTAAAAGGACGCTCTAAATTGGGTTGACGAACACGTAAGATGATGACGCCAATGCAAACAGCGGTGAAGGCAGCAAGCGTTCCCAAATTTACAATTTCTGCTAATGCGCCAATGGGTACAAATCCTGCGGCGATCATGATGATAATGCCGCTGGCAATGATGACGGGAATAGGCGTGTGTGTTTTTGGGTTGATCTTTGCAAAAAATTTTGGAAGCAAACCATCTTGAGAAATCGCAAAGAAAACACGTGTTAAACCATAGAACATGACTAAGATCGTTGTTGTTAAACCTGCAATGGCACCTGCTGCGACAATCGCAGCGACAAAATTTTGTTTTAAATTAAGCAGTGCGGCAGAGACAGGGGAGTCAACATTCAGTGTTGTGTAAGAAACAATGCCTGTTAATAATCCGGCGACAGCCACATAAATCAAGGTGCACACGAACAAAGAAACGATGATGCCGATGGGAATATCTTTTTGTGGGTTGATGGCTTCATCAGCGGCTGTGGAAACAGCATCAAATCCAATATAGGAAAAGAAAATCAGAGCAGCACCATTCATCACGCCTTGCAAACCAAAAGGCATAAAGGGGGTCCAGTTTTGGGGTTGAATATGGAAAAGTGCCACGATGAGAAAAACAGCGATCGCCAGTAATTTAACAAAAACGATGATGGAATTGAATTTCGCGCTTTGTTGTGTTCCCACACAAAGTAATATCATCAACACGGCGACAATGAGTACGGCAGGCAAGTTAATGATGCCGCCGGCCAAAGGGCCTGCCAGTAAGGTATGAGGGATATTTAAACCGACAGATTGAAAAACATTATTAACATAGCCTGCCCAGCCTACGGCGATGGTAGCGGTGGACATGCCATATTCAAGAATCAGGTTCCAACCGATGAACCAGGCGATGATTTCGCCCAAGCCTGCATAAGCATAAGCATAAGCGCTGCCAGCGCCTCCGATGGAGGCGGCCAATTCGGCATAGCACAATGCCGTAAAGGCGCAAACAATCCCTGCTACAATGAAGGAGAGGGTGATCGCAGGGCCGGCTTGGGTTGCCGAGGCAATGCCTGTTAAGACGAACACTCCTGCGCCGATGATGGCGCCGATGCCCAATAGAATTAAATCAGAGGCATGGAGGCAGCGTTTTAAACCGTCTTCGTTTTGCGTGTGAGAAACAGGTTTTATTCGAAGTAATTTTTTCATAAAGACCTTATATTAGAAGCAAAAATAGATCGAGAATACGCCCTATGATGTGTGTTTTCAAGCAGATTTTTCTTGTTTAGTTCGTCGTGAAGGTGTAGAGTCAACTGTCTTTTTTGGGGGTAAAAATCTATGTTTTTTGGATTATTTCATTTATCTTTTCTGGGTTATGTTGCGGTACTTCTTGTCGTGACGCAAATTACGATTGCGGCGGTTACCTTATATCTTCACCGTGCCATGGCGCATCGTTCTTTAGAGCTACATCCTATCGTAAGTCATTTTTTTCGTTTTTGGTTATGGTTGACCACGGGTATGGTGACCAAGGAATGGGCGGCGATACATCGCAAGCATCATGCAAAATGTGAAACAGAAGATGATCCGCATAGCCCGCAAGTTTTAGGCATTAAAACGGTGCTGTGGTATGGCACAGAGCTTTACCGCAAAGAAGCGATGAATGCGCAGACCATGGAGCGTTATGGCCATGGCATGCCTGACGATTGGTTGGAGCGACATGTTTATGCCGCGCATAATGCTTTAGGCATTGTGGCCATGCTTTTAATTAATTTAGTTTTGTTGGGTATGCCCGGCGTTGCTATTTGGTCTTTGCAAATGATTTGGATACCTTTTTTTGCTGCGGGCATAGTGAATGGAGTGGGGCATTATTGGGGATACCGAAGTTTTGAATGTCCGGATGCCGCGCGAAACATTATTCCTTTTGGCATATTCATTGGTGGAGAAGAGTTGCATAACAACCACCATACTTATCCAACGTCTGCAAAATTATCCGTGAAATGGTGGGAAGTGGATATGGGTTGGGTTTATATTCGCTTGCTTTCTTTTTTGGGATTAGCCAAAGCAAAAAAAATTCCTCCGCGCTTAGCGTTAGCACAAGAAAAAAAGGCGGTCATTGACATTGAAACGGTGAAAGCGATTATTTTGAATCGTTTCCAAATTTTATCGCGTTACAGCAAAGAAGTGATTTTGCCGGTGTTATCATTTGAAAAACAGCGTGTGAAAAACAATAAAGACTCATGGCAGTTATTAGATAAATCAAAAAAATTATTAATTCGCAGTGAGCGTTTGGTAGATGAAAAAGGTAAGCGACATCTAAAAGAAATTTTAGATTTTTCTCATGCTTTGGCGCAAGTATATCAATTCCGACAAAAGTTAATGAGCATTTGGGAAAAAACAACATTAACGCAAAAAGAATTAGTAGAAGCCTACCAACAATGGTGCCATCAAGCAGAAAGTTCAGGATTAAAATCGTTGCAGTTATTTGCTTTGGAATTAAAGCAAGTAACGAAGTAGGTTGCTGTGTTGAAGTGAAGAGCTAAGGCAAGCTTGCTTGCCGAAAACGAGGGTAAGCATAATCCAGGAAAAAAGAACAGCTAAATAGAAGGTCGATTGTGAGTACTTGAATCTAATGAATGGGATAAATCGTTTACTTCTTTTAATAAATCGAGCGCTTTTCTTCTAGGTATGAAACCAGCAGTAGAGTATTTTTCCAGTGCTTCTTTCACTTTTGATAAGAGTTCCCTTGTTTCTTCTTTTTGAAACAAGGGCTGTGTTTTTCTCGCAATGATGAAAAACGCGTTTTTTTCACCTGTGGCTACTTAATTTTCCCTTCTTCAAATTCTTCATGTTTCCGTGTATTGGGATCGAATTTTCGGAATTTTAATTTGTTAGGGGTGGTGCGTTTGTTCTTGCTGGTTGTGTAATAATAGCTACTTGCTTTTGAATTGAGTTTGACTTTTTCTCGCATGATTAATTATCCTTTTTAGCGATGTGTTGGGTGTTGGAATTTGTTTTTTTTGAATTTACAAAATGTTTTAACACGTATTCAATGCCGTATTTATCAATGGTTTTTAAGCCCCGGGTGGTTAACCGAAGTGTTTCGTATTTTTGAGTTGTGGGATTGTAAATACGTTGTGTCTTTAGGTTTGGAAAATAACGACGTTTGGTTTTGTTGTTTGCGTGGGAAACATTATTCCCTACTAAAGGTTTTTTCCCGGTGACTTGACATACTTTCGACATAACTTTCTACTCCAACTTATAGTTTTGCTCATTAAAAGCTGTCCTTTATATCAAAAAATGATATGCCAGTGCAAGTTTCCTTACCTATGAAGATGCGAACCTACGCCTCGGTCTCGCATTCATCTTGCGATGATCTTCATGGGTAGGGGTATAGCGGGGGTCCTTGCTTTTCAGTTCGAGCTTCTTGTATCTTCGATTTTCGGTATGGTTTTTCGTAGAGGTTATAAGTTCGCATCTTTTCATGGGTAGGGAGTATAAAATATGTTGTATAAAGCAGGTGGTAGAGCAATCAAGTTAACTTTAGGTGGTTTGTTCGGTTTGTTTTATTGTGGGCTTGTGCAAGCTGCCTCGGAGAAGGCTTATGAATTACTCGACTTGAGAGGATTTTCCAGTAATGAGAGTGCTTGTAAAGCGGTTTATTCAGATTTAAAAGAAATTTCAAAAATGCCTGTTGTTTTATCTTTTTCAAAAGAGAATAGTGCCACTGTTGAATTTTCAGTACAGCATAAAGAAGGTAAAATCCAAAACCATCATTATTCGATTGTGCAACAAAGCGTGAAAGAAAATACGGTAGATAGGGTGGGTTTGGGATCATTTAATATAAATAATCATAAAATTAGTTATATGATTTTTATTTCTGTTAATGCAGAATCAAAAGATCAACGTCATTATTCTTATCCCATCGTCTTTTTTTCTGAAGACTATCGCTGTCGTTACACGGCTTTAATTAAACCGGATGCAGAAACAATAAAGAATTTCTTAACGTCAATTAAAACAGGCATGGTTGAAGCAAAAGAAGATCTTGTTCAGTGATAACTGCTTTTTTAAAATAAATCTTTCGCAAGTTTTTTCCTGGATCTTCGCGCCTATCGGCGCTTGCTCCAGGCTACTTTTTTTTAAAAAACGCAGCGAAATTACAGATAATAATCGACATTTTAAAAGATGGTTTTCAGGCTCCCTTAAGGTATTTTCTAAAAATTTCTCTATAATGAATTTTTCTTAAATTCTTTAAGGTTTTAACTATCATGAAGCAATCACAATCAACACACGCCAATAGCGTTCAGACGATAATCGAAAAACTTGGGTCGGGTGACAAAATGCCTATTCTTGAACTTAAAAGTGAGAATATAGGTGATATGGAAGTGCAAGCACTTGCAAGCGCACTTCGACACAATAAAAGTGTGAAACGCATTTATTTTAGAAATAATAAAATAAATGAAATAAGTGATGCTAGCGCACAAGCCTTGGCAGATGCACTCCGAGAGAATGCAGGATTGAAATTTCTTGAGCTTAGCGACAATGAAATAGATATTACTGGCGTACAAGTCTTGGCAGATGTACTCCGAGAGAAGATAGATCTGGGAACCCTTGTTCTTTGTGGTAATTCTAGAAACGACGCATCGCTAGGGATGCCTATGCAGGCTACTATTGGGCGGATTTTGGCGGACACACTTCAACAGAGCACTTCGCTTAGAGAACTCAATCTCTCAGGAAGTGCGCTTAGTGATGCCTCTGTAGAGGCCTTAGCAGGTGCACTTCAACAGAGCACTTCGCTTAGAGAACTCGATCTCTCAAGAAGTGTGTTTGGTGATGTCGGTGTAAAGGCCTTAGCAGACGGACTGCGAAAAAATACAAAACTGCGAGTTCTTAAGCTTGATGACAATTCAATAAGTTCTGAGGGTGTAGAATCTTTGGTGAGCGCACTCCAACAGAATTATGTTCTAACAACGCTTTCGCTAGAGGGTAATGAGAGCTATACGAACTCTTATCTGAAGTGTGCTCAAAGATATGAGGAGCAAATCCTTAGGCTTGATGACTATTCATCAATGAGGGCTGAGGATCTGGAATCCCGACTGAATACACTCCAACAGACAATGCCTTTGCTAGATGGTAATGAAAGATCTTATCTGGATTTTATTCGAAAACTTGAGATACGAGCTTCTCTTGATCAGCTTTTAGCGCGTAATAGAAAAATAGCAGAAGTTAAAAAGAAACTTAAAGCGTTTATTGAAGGAAGCAGCATAGATAAT